>JAFGQI010000064.1 GCA_016935755.1 Anaerolineales bacterium | reverse complement strand
TGTGAAAAAATCGACAGCGGTGATTTTACCACTATATTAGATAATCATCTATTACCCTTGTTGATCTCCTGACCCAAAAGAGTTTTTTGCCTGAAGATTTCTGCGCTATGCTCCAGCCAGCTTCTCCATCAGATCGATGTTCTCCTCCATCACCTTGAAAGCGCTGCACACTACTTCAGGCGAAGTCATATCCACCCCGGCCAGATCAAAGAGATCCATAGTGTAGCGCGATCCGCCGGCCTTCAAAAACTGCAGGTAATTCTCCCTGGCCGCCACATCGCCCGCCAGCACTTTCTCCCCCACCGCATGCGCCGCACTGATCCCAATGGCGTATTGGAAGGTGTAGAATGGCATATACAGGTGTAAGAAAGTGGCCCAGGTCAGTCCGGTCCTCGCAGGGTCATCTTTTAAGGTTTCCCCATACCCTTCGGCGAACATCTCCTGCATGATCTGGTTAAACACCTTGACGCTCAGGGGCTTCCCTTCCTCAGCCCGAGAGAACACCTCCAGCTCAAAGCGTGCCAGGGTGGGCATGATGAAGAAATAACGGTGGAAGTTAGACATGGCTTCCTCCACCATGGAGATCATGAAATCCGGGTCTTCTTTTTTCACATCACGCAGATACGCCCGCGTCAGCACCTGGTTAAAATTGGAGGCTGTCTCAGCTACCGTGCTGGAGAGAGCCCCAAACCCAAAATAGACCTCTGGCTGATTCTCGGAGGCCAGGTAAGTGTGGATAGAATGCCCCAGTTCGTGCGCCAACGTGCTCATCGAGAAAACGCTGTCGTTATAGCTCATAAAGATCCACGGCTTCATCAGGAACCGCCGCCAGGATGCCGCTCCTTGCCGTTTCTCAATATTGGGCGCCCAATCCACCCAGCGGTCTTCTAAGGCTCCTTTCCGGGTAACAGGGACATATTCCTCACCCATCGGTTCCAGAGCGCCGCAGATCCATTCTACAGCCTGCTGGTAAGCGATCTGGGGCGGATGTTTGCCAATCGGCGCCCAAAGATCGTAGGGCCTGATCTCATCTAGCCCAAGCGCCCGCCTGCGCACATCCCAGTACCTGTGCCACAGGGGCAGGTTATCTTTGAAGGTATCGATCAGGTTGTGGAACATTTCCAGCGGCACATTGAAGGGGGCCAGGCGCATCTCCAGCACAGATGAATAGCCCCGCACACGCGCCAGGAAAACCTGCTGCCTGATCCAGGCAATATAGTTGGCCGCCAGGGTATTCTCCATGGCTTTATACCCATCGAGGTAATTTTCCCATGCCGTCCGGCGGCGTTCCCGGTCCGGACTCTGCAATGAACTCGACAGGGTGCTTTGTTTGATCGCGTATCGGTTTCCTTCGCTGTCCCGCGCATCCTCAAACACCAGATCGCTATTCACCAACTCGGTGAAGGTCTGGTAAACCGCATCGAACGAGGGGCCTAACCCGCTGAGGACCTCTTCCACTTCGGCAGACCGCAGGTTCTCCTGCTGACGCACTTGATTGCGGAAGTAATGGGCATACAAGCCCAGATCAGGTACTTCCTCACTCCACTTTAACAGCTTTTCAGCATCCGATAACATCTCCGGCAGCGCAAATGAAGTCGCCCCTTTATAAGCAGCCGCCAGCCCTGAAGCCTGCCCTATGGCCGTTTTCGCCTCGATATCGGTGCCATCGACCGTGGCAGCAAAACGGGCGAACATCCCCAGCCGTCCGACCCGCAGGCTGAGGTCATTGGTGACCTCCATCCATTCCACCAGAGTGGCAGGGTCATCCAACAGATTGCCCGCAAATCTCGCCAGGTTGGGCAGTGATGCCTGGACAGCCTCGAACTCCGCCTCCCAATCCCCCCAGGTGGGGAAAACTTCCTTTCCCGCCCAAACACTTTCGGGGGGCGCGTCTTTTCGCAGCAATCCGCTATTTTCCGTCATGAGTTCATCCTCCAGATAGTGTGGCTTTTACGACTCAATTCTATCAGCCTTCTTCTCACTGAAATCATCCAGCCGGGTGTTTAGTGTAGTATAATCCCCCCTTATGATACCTACCAAAAGGAAATAGATATGCTGGAACTCAACACCTCCGAAATCAGATTTGCGATCAAAGCTGCCCGTCAGGCTGCATTGCTGGTCAAGGACATTCAGGCGGAAATGGTCACCGATGCCCTGACCAAAGACGACCGTTCGCCGGTCACCATCGCTGATTTTGCTGCCCAGGCGCTCGTCGCTCATTTGCTCAAATCTACCTTTCCAGAGGATGTGCTTGTTGGTGAAGAAAATGCCGCTGTCCTCCGTGCTGAGGAAGGCGAACAGACCCTCAAGATCATTACCAAATATATTAAAACCCGGATCCAGAAACTGACCAGATCAAATGTTGCCGACCTGATCGACTATGGCGCCAAAGAACCAGCCAAACGCTTCTGGACGGTAGACCCGATCGATGGCACCAAAGGCTTTCTCCGTGGAGAGCAGTACGCGGTCGCCCTTGCGCTCATCGAGAACAACCAGGTGCAGATCGGCGTGCTTGCCTGCCCCAACCTGACAGATGGTTCTAAACTGGAAATCGGCGGCCCGGGTTCTCTGATCGTTGCCCAACGCGGCAAGGGCACCTGGACGACCAACCTGACCGGGTCGCTGGAATTCGCCCGGCTCAATGTGTCCGATATTGAAGACCCCAAACAAGCAAGGTTCCTGCGCTCGTACGAATCCGGGCACACCAACGTCAGCCAGTTGGATATCATCGGCGAGGTGATGGGTGTAGCTGCCGAACCCGTCCGCATGGATAGCCAGGCCAAGTACGGCGTTCTGGCGGCCGGCGGCGGCGATATCATCTTCAGGCTGATCTCGGCGAAGATGCCGGATTATAAAGAAAAAATCTGGGACCAGGCAGCTGGCTCGATCGTCTGCGAAGAAGCTGGCGGCAAGATCACAGACCTGGACGGAAACCCCCTCGACTTCTCTCAGGGGCGTACCCTGGCCAAGAACCGGGGCGTGGTGGCCTCCAACGGCAAACTCCACCAGCTGGCCTTGCAGGCTATTCGATCTGCTGAGGCTTAGCGCCGCACAATTCCAGAAAATCCACAGCCCCCACCTGGCCGTTCGGCTCGCGTGAACCCCAATCGTCTTTACGCCAGTTATTTTGCCTTTTAATAAAGGTGAAAAGAATTATCTGTCAAAGACCGATCTGCTTACAAACAGGGGGCAGGGCCAACAATTCTGATTACCAGGGTAACTCCAGCCATCCCATCGATTGCAGAACAACGAACGTTATAAT
>JAFGQI010000063.1 GCA_016935755.1 Anaerolineales bacterium | reverse complement strand
GTGCGGCAGCAGCAGCCAGGTGGCTTCTGGAAACTGCCCGCTCAGGGCGCTGTGCAATGGGGAGGGGACTGCCAGGGTTACCAGGCCCGCCCCCGCCCGGTAGGCGGCCTGTCCAGCCAGGAGCGCCGCCCCGGTATAATTCAACGAACCTGCGACCACGAGGGCAGTTCCAAAGGTGCCTTTATGGGCGTTGTTGGGGCGCAGCGGCAGCATCGCACGCATCCAATCCTCGTCAATCACCTGGCATTTTATAGCCTGCCAGGAGGCCAGCCTTTCTCCTCCATCTGGCAGGCCAATATCTACCAGGCGGATATCCCCGCACAGATCATAAGCGGGGAACTTGAGCAGCCCCTGCTTGATCGCCGCCATGGTGACGGTCAGCGCAGCAGGCAGGCATTCCGGGGCTGCTTCTCCGCTGTCGCAATCGACGCCAGAAGGGCAGTCCACCGCAATGACCACGGGCGGCTCAGGCATTTCCTGCAGCATTTTACGGATCTGAGACATCTCTTGGGCCAGCTCAGGCTTGAGCGGCAGGCGGGCGCCAGTGCCCAGCACGCCATCCAGCCAGAAGGCGTTGTCATGCAGCATCCTGCTGAGTTCCTGGCGCTTTGGGTCATCCTCGGAGCGGGCAAGCTTTCCGCCAGCTTCAAGCAAGCGTTGGATGAGAGGGTCATCAGTTGAACGCGGGCGGAGAATGTAAGCGCTGGTCTGCCAGCCTTGTCTGGCCAGGTGCGTTAGCGCTACCAATGTATCGCCGCCGTTATTCCCCGAGCCCACCAGCCCGAGGATTTTCTTTCCGTCAGCATAAGCATACACCTCGGCGATCACAGCCGCCAGGTTGCGCCCGGCGTTTTCCATCATCTGAGCATAGCTGAGCCCGCTGGCGTCAGCTTCTCGCTCAACAGCCTGCACTTCAGCAACCGATATGTATTTCATACCACCTCCTTGGTGATCCGATTCGATAACAGGCATCTCATCTCTTCTGTTGAATCCGGGATAAATCCTCAATTACCCAATCCAGCCCAAGCTTACGAAGCTTCTCCTGGCTGGGAAAACCTGTGGCCGGATCCCAACCGCGTACCTGGTAATAGGCGGATAACATAGCTTCGAAATCAGGGGCGAATTCTTCGCCTGGTTGGGCGTCGGCATAGGGACGCAGGAGCGGCTGGGGCAGGGTGTCGTTTGCCTGGGTCAATCCCAGGCGGTGGTTAATCACCCGCTTCAAATTCCAGCCGCGCTCGCCGCAGCGTTGCATATCTGCGATCTGCCAATCTAACCCACAGGCGCTGTTAATCAAGCTCAGCACTACCTCTGGCGGCACATTGCCAAAGATGCACATCACCAGGGAGTTAAACAGCGTGCGCCAGTCCTGGTGGACTGCCACATTGGCGGCCTTTTCAGCGCCGCCTTGGGGCGAATAGCAGTCCATCCCCAGGCTGGGCTCGGCCTGACCCACATCCACCAGGAAGTAGTCTGACTGGTTGTGGCAGGCGCCGCGCGGCGAGGTGGCGTATACCAGCGCCATCCCCGAAGCGCCGCGCGGATCATGGTAAGGCGCCTCCAGACCGTTGACCTGGATGGCTTCTTCTTCAGCCCCAAAATGCCTGCCCAACGCCCGCGCCCCCTGCGCCAGGAGTGCGCCAAATCCCTGCCGGTGGGCGGTCTGCTGGATCAATTCTTCGAGACCAACTGCACTGCCAAAACGAAGCTTGATGCCGCCGGTATCCTGAGGCGAGATGATCCCCAGTGAGTAAAGCTGGTATGCCAGGCCAAGGGTATTGCTCATGCTGATGCTGTCCAGCCCCAGGCGGTCGCACAGTTCGCCCAGGCGGGTCGCCAATGCCGGATCGTTCAGGCCCAGGTTGGGACCGAAACCGACCAGCGTCTCATATTCTGGCCCTTTGCGCTTTTCCCCATCTTCCAGGCGCACCACCCGCCCGCAGGCGATCACGCAGCTATGGCAGGCGCTCACCCCACTCAGGATGGTCTGCTTCATCACTGCGCCAGAGGCGCGCAGTTCTTCGCCCAGGCTCTTATGGTGGAAGTAGCGCTTGGGCATCTCGCCCAGGTAATCGAAATATTCAGCTACTCCGGAGGTGCCCAGCTCGCGCAGCACCTGTGTCATCGCATCGGAGCGCAGGCTTTTATTGGCTTCCGAGCGAATGGGCGTGTAGCGAGCCAGGTCAGCCACAGGCACTTTACCATGTCCCTGCACAGCCACGGCCTTCATATTCTTGGCGCCCATCACCGCGCCCAGGCCGGTCCGCCCGGCAGCCCGCCCATGATCGCACAGGATCAGAGCATAGGGGATGCTGTTTTCACCTGCCACTCCGATGCAGGCCGCGCTTACTTTGCCAGCAGCCAGTTCGGCTTCGATAACAGCCTGGGTCTGGTAGGTGTCCATGCCCCAGAGATGGCTGGCGGAACGAATTTCTATCTTCTTGTCCTGGATCCACAGGTACACAGGCTCTGGCGCCTGACCGGTGATCCACAACCCGTCCCAGCCGGCCATGCGTAGTTCCGGCCCCCAGAAACCGCCGCAGTTTGATTCAGCCCACAGGCGCGTGGCAGGCGAGCGTCCGCAGATCACAAACCGGCCCACAGACGGGCCGGAGGTGCCGGATAAGGGGCCATTGAGAAATAACAGGGGCGCCTGTGGGGAGAGAGGCTCGAGCTCTGGCGTCAGATGTTCATACAGCAGGCGGGCGGCCATTGATGCGCCTCCCAGGTATTGATTCACCCAGTCCGCGGGCGGATCCTGCTGGCTGATTTCGCCGCTGGTCAGATTGATTTTTAGAATTGGCTGCATTTCATCTCCAGATGATGTATTCAATGGGCAGTAGAGAGGCTTTACGCCTATTTTGACCTGTGATCTTCCAGGTTTATTTTACCTCAGCCCTTCACAGAATAAAATCGGGCTTGCGCTTTCTCCAAGTTTGTCGTATAACCTGACCATCGCATCAGGAGGCATCTATATGGCGCTTTATCGCATCTTATCTCTGGACGGCGGCGGCATGCGCGGCTTGATCACGGCTGTCCTGCTGGAGCGCATGGACCAGGCCCATCCGGGCTTTCTCAACCAGATCGATTTATTCGCCGGGACATCCACAGGCGGTTTGCTGGCCCTGGGCCTGGCCTCTGGCAAGACGACCGGCGAGGCGCGCCAGCTTTATGAAGCCCTGGGGCCAGTGGTGTTTGCGGACACCTTGCTGGATGATGTGGGCGACCTGGGCAGCTTGATCGGCGCGGACTATTCGATTGGGCCGCTGAAAACCGCCATGGAAGCTCAATACGGTATGCTGACTCTGGGCGAGCTGCCGAAGAAAGTGCTGGTATCCGCGTTTGACCTGGATTTCCAGCCCGGCGATGCCGCCAGACCGCGCGCCTGGAAGGCCAAGTTTTTCCATAATTTCCCTGGCCCGGATTCCGATGCCAGCCAGAGTGTGGTGGATGTCGCCATCTATACCAGCGTTGCCCCCACCTATTTCCCCATCTATCATGGATTTATCGATGGCGGCGTGGTCGCCAGCAATCCCAGCGTCTGCGCCCTGGCTCAGGCGCTGCACCCGACCACCGGCGGGCAGCAGTTGGCGGATGTTGTTGTGCTGTCCATGGGAACCGGCAGTAATCCGCGCTATCTGGAGGTGAGCGAGGGGGATTGGGGGCTGACGCAGTGGGCGCCGTATCTGGTCGATCTCATGCTGGAAGGCAGCGCTGACCTGGCTGAATACCAGTGCCGGCAGATTCTGGGCGAGCGTTTCCTGCGCCTCAACCCGCGCCTGCCCTATGCGATCGATATGGATCAAGCCGATCAGATCCCCCAGATGATTGAAATCGCCAGCCAGTTTGATCTCAGTGAGGCTTTCGGTTGGCTGGAGCGATATTTTTAAGCCCATTCAAGCCAGGCGGGCAGCCATTCGATCAGCTGCTTCATGATCCGGCTGGTGGCTTCTCTGAAGAGCTCAATGTTCCCATAGGCCTCTCCGCCGCTGGCACCAACCAGGTCGGTCACCCCACGCAGGATGAGCAGGCGGGTGCGGTTGCGGCTGGCGACAAAGGCAATCGCCCCAGATTCCCAATCGCCTGCCGCCGCGCCATAGAGAGATTTCAGGTTGGGGATGTCCTCGATCAGCAGGTCTCGATCGCCTGAGACCAGCAGCGCTCGCCGGACGGGAGTGGGGTAGGGCAATCCCAGCCAGGAGAGATCGATATGGGTGGTGTAGTGGGCGATATGCTCCTGGGGATCGCCCATCTGCTCGATAATGTCGTACACGATGGTTTTTTCCACCAGGATGATCTCGCCTCTCTCGATCTGGCCTTCGAAGCCGCCGCAGGTGCCCAGGTTGACCAGCAGATCTGGCTTCCAGGCATCGAGAGCATACTGCGCCGAAGCAGCTGCGGAAATTTTTCCCCAGCCGCCGTGAAAGAAAATGACCGGGCGAGCAGCGATTTCAGCAGCCAACCATTCGCCATAAGGCGAGGCGTTTATCACAGCCTGGGGGAAGAGCGGGCGAGCAGCCCGCCATTCGGCGTCGGCAGAAATGATCACTACAACCGGGGATATCTTGGGGTCGGTGGATGAAGCAGGTTCAAACAAGGTTTTCTCCAAAAATCAGTCTTTCATCAAGCATACCACATTATATAAGTCATCTTGCCCATTGGCGTTCTTTCGTCTAAAATAGATTGACCGTTTATAATACGGCGGGTATACCATCAAAATCACCTGCCTGGAAGAATAAGACTAAACATGGAGTGAAACTATGACCAATTATCAAGATGCTTATGCACACTTATCCCCGGTGTGGACGCACTACACCCCTATTATCGCCGAGCGTGCTGAGGGATGCACGATTTATGATCTGGATGGGAAAGCTTACCTGGACTTCACCTGCGGCATCGGCGTGACCAACACCGGGCACTGCCACCCGCGCGTGGTGGAGGCCATCCGCCAGCAAGCCGGCAGCCTGCTGCACGGGCAGGTTAATATTATCGTCCATAGGCCATTATTAGAACTGGTGAGTGAACTGCAATCTATTATGCCGCCCTCGATCGATGGGTTTTTCTTCAGCAACTCTGGAGCCGAGGCGGTGGAGGGTGCAGTGAAGCTGGCCCGCCAGGCCACTGGTCGGCCAAACGTGATCGTCATGCAGGGCAGCTTTCACGGGCGCACGGTTGGCACCATGTCGCTGACGACCTCCAAGACGATCTATCGCGCTGGATACCAGCCGCTGATGCCGGGCGTGTTCGTAACGCCTTATCCTTACGCCTTCCGCTACGGTTGGGATGAGGAGAAAACCAGCCAGTGGTGCCTGGAGGAATTGGAGTTCTTGCTGCTCACCCAGACCGCCCCACAGGAAACTGCCGCTATCATCATTGAACCGGTGCTGGGTGAAGGGGGCTATGTGGTTCCGCCAGCCAGCTATCTGCGCGGGCTGCGATCTTTGTGCGACCAGCATGGGATCTTGCTGATCGTTGATGAAATCCAGTCCGGTTTTGGGCGCACTGGCCGCTGGTTCGCCCTGGAGCATTTCGATCTGCGCCCGGATATTATCACGGTAGCGAAGGCATTGGCCTCGGGCCTGCCGCTTTCGGGCGTTTTCAGCCGCCTGGAACTGATGCAAAAATGGGTTCCCGGCTCGCATGGCGGCACCTATGGGGGCAACGCCGTGGCGGTTGCCGCGGCGGTAGCGACAATTCGTGCCATCCGGGATGAGCATATGCTCGAGAATGCTCAGCAGAGAGGGGTGCAGCTGATCAGCGGTTTGCGCCGCTTGCAGGAAGAGCATCCGGAGATTGGTGATGTGCGCGGGCTGGGGCTGATGGTCGGCTGTGAGTTCCGCACCCCTGAAGGGAAGCCAGATAAAGCTACCGCCAAGGCGGTTGCCCACGCTTGCCTGGATCGCCAGCTCATGCTGCTCACCTGTGGGCCATGGGATAATACCATTCGCTGGATCCCGCCATTGGTGGTTCAGCAGGGGCAGGTCACACAAGCTTTGGATATCTTTGCAGATGCTTTGAATGAGGTAATGGAGAAATAATATGGAAGTCTGGCGCATTGATGTTCGCGAACAAACCCTGAAGATCGAACCGACCCCGGAAAGTTGGGAGCGGTTGGGTGGGCGCGCGCTGCTGGCGCGCATCCTGCTCGATGAGGTGCCGCCTACCTGTGAGCCCTTGGGCCCAGCCAACAAGCTCGTCTTTGCCCCTGGGCTGCTGGTAGGGCATATGCTCTCCAGCTGCGATCGCATCTCGATCGGCGGCAAGAGCCCGCTCACTGGCGGAGTCAAAGAGGCCAATGCAGGCGGCACGACTGGCCTGCACCTGGTCAAGCTGGGGATCAAAGCCTTGATCCTTGAAAATATGCCAGCCAAACCCGGCTGGTGGGTGCTGCACCTGAGCACCCAGGGAGCGCGTTTTGACCCGGCTGACGATCTGGCAGGGCTGGGGGTCTTTGAAACAGCCCCCCGTTTATTAGATCGGTACGGCCAGAAAGTGGCCATCGCGTTGATTGGCCCGGGGGGAGAAATGCGCCTGACCTCAGCGGGCATCCAGAATCTAGATAAGGATAAAGTGCCCTCGCGCATCGCGGCGCGCGGCGGTCTGGGCGCGCTGATGGGGTCCCGAGGGCTCAAGGCGATTGTGATTGACGATCAGGGAGGCCAGAAGCCGCCTATCCTGGATCCGGTCGCTTTCAAAGCTGCCCAAAAGGCCTACACAGAAGCGCTGTTAGCCCACCCGCAAACGGCAGTCTATCGTGATTATGGCACGATGGGTGTGGCACGCATGTGCAGCGGCTTCGGGGCGCTGCCCACACGCAACTTTTCCTCCGGTCAGTTTGAGCAGCTCGAGCAGATCAGCGCTGAACATATGCGCCAAACCCTGCTGGATCGCGGCGGCGAGTGCGAAACGACCCATGCCTGTATGCCGGGCTGCTCGATCCGTTCCTCCAATGTTTATGGCGGTCCGGATGGCAAAGCCATTGTATCGCCGTTGGAATATGAAACCGTCGGGCTGATGGGCGCCAACCTGGGGATTGGCGATCTGGATACCATCGCCCGCCTGAACTACGAGGTGAGCGACATTGGCCTGGACACCATCGAGGTTGGTGCAGCTCTGGGGGTCGCTGCCGAAGCCGGCCTGATGGCATTTGGAGACGCGGTCCGCGCCGGCGAGCTGATTGATGAAATCCGCCGCGGCACACCCCTGGGGCGCATTCTGGGCAGCGGCGCGACCATCACCGGCAAAGTGTTGGGTGTGGAGAGGGTTCCGG
>JAFGQI010000062.1 GCA_016935755.1 Anaerolineales bacterium | reverse complement strand
GATAAGGCGAAGGCAGTGCGGGAGATCGCCAGGGTGCTCAAACCGGGCGGTGTGCTGTTCGCCGCCACCAACGGCCAGGGCCACATGCGCGAGCTGGGGGAATTGATCTGCCTGTTCAATCCAGGCTACCCAGGCAACGGGCCAGCGGTGCGCAGCTTTTCGCTCGAATCGGCTGCTGATGTCCTTTCGACTGCATTTAACGAAATCGAAGTGCGCCGCTATGTTTCCAACCTGGAAGTGACCGAGGCGGAACCGCTGATAGACTACCTGCACTCGATGTGGGAAGTATACGAGGCGGGCGATCAGGTGAGATGGCGCCAGTTGGAAGAGCATGTCCGGCAGATTTTTCAGTCACAGAGCGTGTTCCATATTGCCAAATCGGCGGGGTTGGTCATCGCCAGGCGGTAGAAATCTCTTGTCAGTGATGAAATTTGGGGTATGATAGTCCCTGGTATGTACGGAAGGGCTGACAGGACACATATGCGAACAAGGCAGAACCATGCTGCGACCCGAAATTAATTACTCTCTGTGCCAGAGCTGCAATCCCTGTGAGGCGCGGCTGGCCTGCAAGACGCGCGCCATCATCCAGATCGACCCGGGTGATCCCCCGTACATCGAACTGGGGCGCTGCACTGGCTGCGCCGATTGCGTGGCTGCCTGCAACTTCAACGCCATCAGGATGTGCAATTCCAGCACACCTGGAGGGGGGGCGTCGGGGTGCGCGCCTCATCGGTAATCAAGAGGTTTATGAGCCATCAGCTGAAACAGCGCGAACTTTTCATTGATCTTTCCACAGGGGAGTATGATATCCGCCCGATCGGAAAGCGCATCAGCAGGGTGCATATCGTCGGCCCGGTGGATTATGGCTGGGCGCGCTATCTGGATTGGGCCGAGAGGACCGGCCAATCCGCGCCGCAGATTCTGACCTGGGGCGGGGGGCCGCTGGCAGGTTCGCGCATCCCCGGGACGCGGCGGCTGGTCTTCTGCGGCTATTCGCCCCAGTGGGAGGGCTTCTACGTCTCCAGCCTGGGAGGCGGGGCGTACATCATGCACCGGGTAGGGGTGGATTTTGTCAGCATCACCGGGACCGCGCCGGTGGACTCGGTGCTGATCCTCAATCACAATCATGGCGAGATCCAGGTGCGCCTGGAGCCAATCGAACCGGACGCGCTCTGGGCGGGCTATGCCGACCCCAACGGCGAGCGGCTGATTGGGTACTATGCCCTGCAGCAGGCGGTTTTTGACCGCTACAGCAAGGAATATGAGAATGACTGGGTGCGCATCTTTGCCGTCGGCCCGGCTTCCCGCAGCACCAACCAGGGCATCATCGGCAGCAACCAGATTAAAAAAGGGCAGATCACGCCCATCGATGATTGGGCCGGGCGCGGCGGGCTGGGCAGCCGCCTGCTGCAGGTGCATCGCATCGCCGCCTGCATTTTTGGCGGGGATTGGGAGGATCCTGATCTTAAGGATTCGAAAGAAATTGATGGGTATTTCCAGACCTACTACGGCGACTCGATGATCAAGGTGGATCTGGGGGCGGCGGAAAAATACCGCTATGTGCCCGGTTTCCAGACCGGCGGCACCTTTGGGGTCAATATGCACACCGCCGATGATAATTTGTTCAGCTTTAACTATGCCTCGATCTATGCCAGCGATGAAGCGCGCCTGGCACAGCACACCCATTTCATCGCTGACCATTATCTGCGCCAGTTCAATGAGGAAATTATCCAGACAAAGAGCTTCACACACTGCGGCGAGCCCTGCTCGATTGCCTGCAAGAAATTCAGCGGTATCTACAAGAAAGATTTCGAGCCATACCAGTCGCTGGGGCCGCAGTGCGGGGTGTTCGATCAGCGCGCCGCCGAGGAACTGAACCATTTTGTGGACGCTCTGGGGATCGATGCCATCCAGATGGGCGGTACGATCGCCTGGCTGATGGAACTGATCTGGCGAGGCCTGCTTCCGGCGGAGGATTTTGGGCTGCCGCCAGCCAACCAGATGAGCTTTGCTTTCGCCAGCCAGCCAGAGCAGTTTGACGTCACGGCAGATTCACAGCGCAACGCCCAATACGCCTTGCAAATCGCCGCCATGATCCTGTTTGAAGAGGCGGGCGAGCCGTTTCGGGCGGGCATCCGGGCGGCGGCGCAAGCGCTGGATGAGCGCTATGGGCTGGTTGACCCTGGACAGCGGCTCAGCGATCTGGCAGTGTACACCTCGCATGGAAGGCAGGGCTGTATGGCCCCCAACCAGTATTGGGTGCCGGGTATGCTCAGCCCGATGCCGATGATGGGCAAGTATTTTGTCTATTATGGGTTGGATTACCAGCCGCCGCGCCTTTTGGGCCGCCGCTGCGTCGAGCGCATGGTCTATGAACTGTTCAGCGAGAACACCGGCGTATGCCGCTTTCACCGCAAGTGGGTGGAAGCGATTGTGGATGAAATCATCTCCGCCCATTATCACTTCCCGGTTGACTATAAAGCGCACCAGTTCGAACTGGCCAGACAATTATTCGACCGCGAGGGGGCTGGCGTCCAGTTCTGGCAGAGCGAGCGCACCGTGGATGTAATCATCCAATATCTGGAAAAATGGGCGCGCCTCGGGCTGGCGGATGAGAGCCTGCAGGAGTGGGTGGACCGTTTCCGGCTGGACAAATGGGCTGCCGCCAGAGCTTACTGGGATGAGATGCGAGCAGGCATCCAGGAGGCCTTTGAAGCAGGCGCCGAGGCGATCCCCGAGATAGCCGCGCCGTATCAAGCGGCGCGCCTGGATGTGATGGAAAAACGACCGTGAAAATACTCCTTGTGTCCTTGTTCTTGGTTCTGTTCTTTCTGTCCAGCTGCACCGGAGGTGTGCCAACCACCATGGAGCTCGATTCGACTGAGCTGAGCGCAGCTTTTACGCGCATGGCAGGTACTCTGCCGCCAGCCGCCGCTCTGTCGCCAGCTGCCACCTACGCGCCAGTCGAGACAGTGGGGCCTGCTCTTCCAGCCAGGCTGACTGCCACGATCGAAGTCCCAAAGGTCAGCGAGGAAGTCATTGCTCCGATCAACGCCCAGGCGCTGGAAGTTTCAGCCCAGGTCAGTCAGGCTGGCGCGAACAGTTTTATCTGGCTGCCAACCGGGCAGGGCATTGTGCTGACGACAGAGAACGGTCTGGCCTTATATAATCGGGGCGCGGCTGCTCAGGCAGTTGGTCTGGTGCAAGCAGAACGCCCTTTCAACCTGGTCTTTTCGGCTCCGTTAGAGGCGCTGGCCTGGACTGGCAGGGATCATTCGATCTATGTCTGGAGCCTGCCGGAGCAGCGTATGCTCCAGACGATCGCCAACACTCAGGGGGCGGTCACCAGCCTGGCATTTTCACCTCAAACTGGCCGCCTGGCTGCTGCCACCGGAGAAGGACAGCTGCAAATATGGGACGCATCCAGTGGCAATCTGGTCAGCCAATGGCGGCTGCCGGGCTGGATAACGAATCTGGCCTTTTCTCCGGATGGGCGCTTACTGGGTGGGGCGGACCCGGCGAACTTCCTGGTACATCTATTGGACGCAAGCACGGGCCAGCTGGTGCGCAGCCTGGAGTGGAAGGAGCATGCCAGCCCGGCCTTATATGGGGCATATTTCTCGCCAGATTGGAGTCGGGTGGCCTGGGCGTCCCGCGCCACGATCCATATCGCCAGCGCCGCGGCGCAGGAACAGGGCCTGGATCTGCTGCATGAGGATTTTGTCAGTGCGGTGTCCTGGTCGCCGGATGGACAGATGCTCGCCAGCGCGGCTGCCGCCACAATCAATGGCAGCTTTCAGCCTGCAGTGATCTTGTGGGAGGCAGTGACTGGCAGGCAGGTGGGGGTCTTCGCCCAGCCTGGCGCGGTGCTGAGCCTGTCTTTCTCGGCGGATGGGCGAGAACTGGCGGTTCTTTTGAATGGCGGCAGCTTAAATATCTTGCAGGTTGGGCAATAAGCGATAAAATAACTGAACATTTTCGGACCGGAGGAGAACAATGAAAAAGTTTCGCGTTGCCCTGCTCGCCAATCTAAAAAAGAATGCCCCCAGGTTCGAGTGGATGACAGAGGACCAGTGGGATGACCTGGACTCTGAACATACCCTGAATGCTCTAATCGAAGCGATTCGTTCCGGCGGCCATATCTGCGAATTCCTGGAAGGCGATATCACCCTGGTGGATACCGTGCGTTCCTTCAAACCGGATATCTGCTTCAATATCTGCGAGGGTCATTTCGGAGATGCCCGCGAAGCCCAGGTACCTGCTTTGCTGGAGATGCTGCGCATTCCATATACCGGCTCGAAAGTGCTGACTCTATCATTGGCGTTGGATAAGCCGATGACCAAGCGCGTGCTGACCTACCATGAGCTGCCCACGCCGACTTTTCAGGTGTTTGAGCGGGCGGACGACCCGATCCATGACGATATGGTTTTCCCACTGTTCGTCAAGCCCAGCCGGGAGGGCACCGGGATGGGGATATCCTCGCAGTCTATCGTTCACAACGAAGCGGAGCTGCGCGAGCAGGTGGCTTATATCGTTGCCAGATACAAGCAGACCGCCCTGGTGGAACAGTATATCGAAGGTCGAGAGGTGACTGTTGGGCTGGTGGGCAACCTGGCTGGGCCAGCGGCTCGCCGTCTGCCCGAGGATGAGGATTCTCCTCTCATGCAGCAGGGTTTGAAATTCCTGCCCCCGATGGAAGTGAACCTGCAGCCATTTTTTGATACAGATGTGGTGTACAGCAACCGGCTGAAGGTGGCTCTGGCAGACCAACTCGAATATCTCTGCCCGGCGCCGCTCGACCCCGAGCAGATTGAGAATTTGAACTGGTACACCGCGGCAGTGTTCCGTGTGACTGGTGGGCTGGATGTCTCACGGGTCGATTACCGGCTGGACGCGCATGATAACTGGAAGCCTTACATCCTGGAGACCAACCCCCTGCCAGGGTTATCGCCAGGCATCTCCGATCTGGTGATCGAAGCGGCAGCCGAGGGCATCGAGCATGCGCAGCTGGTCAACATGATCCTGGAGGCTGCTCTGCGCCGCTATGGCATGATTTGATCTTTGGTTGAGTGAAATTTGTCTTGCTTAAGGTAAAGCGGGGCTGCCCGATGGGATCAGGGCAGCCCCGCAATTCGTTGATTAACTAACGAAAGCTATTCAGTTGTAATTGCGGATCTTAATAACGCCGGGGTCCGCTGCCCTTGTTGCCGCGCTGATCTCGCCCGCCGCGGCCGCGATCGAAGCGGCTGTCGCGCCGAGGGCCGAAGCCACCGCGGTCTGATTCCTCGCGTGGGCGAGCAATCGAAACACGCAGGTCGCGCTCTTCAATTTTATAGCCATTGAACATACTGATTGCTTTCTCAGCCTCGCTTTGTGAGCCCATCAGCACAAACGCAAAGCCCTTCGATTGGCCCGAGATGCGATCTTTGATCACTTCTGCAGAAGCCACTGTGCCTGCCTGCGCGAAAAGGGTGCGCAAATCATCCTCCGTGGTGGAGTAGGGCAGGTTGCCAACATATAGTTTCGGTTCCATTTTCTCTTTCCTGTCAATTCTGGCTGTTGAGGCCATCAAATAGTTTACCGCCATCGATCACAGGACTGGCGGCATCGGCTCACACACAAGACCGGTCGAAATACACGGGCATTATAACACGGAGCGCCAATATTACAAGCCTGAAACTGCATCTGTTCAGAAGAGAGATTTGTGATCTTTGTCACAAAACTTGTGATAGATGTCACAATGCTCGAATGATTTTTGTCACTTTACACCCGTGTTAATTGCGAGCATACTTAAATTGAAATATCCCTATTCTCTGTAGACTTTTAGCTTATTCCAAAATAAGGAGAAAATTGCCAAGATAAAGTATAAAACCCCGGCCACCCCCCTTGTTTGTAAACGTATCTTTGTAATATATTTCGTTTATGGCTCCCTTACCGCCTGAAGGAGGAGGTGGAACTTGAAAGTCCAACCTGTAAATCCCCAAGACCCCAATCCCAATTTACGATTTTTGGAAGAAGTCAGCGCGAAGACTGCCGGTGTTTCGCGGCTGGAGATGTGCATCCAATGCGGCACTTGCGGCGGATCCTGCCCATGCTCTGCTGATATGGATCACACCCCGCGTATGCTGTTTGCCATGATCCGAGCCGGATTCCGCGAGCAGGCTTTGCGCAGCAATACCCCCTGGATCTGCGTCTCGTGCTATCACTGCGTGGTGCGCTGTCCTCAGGATGTACATATCACCGATGTGATGTACACCTTGAAGAGCATGGCGGTCAGATCCGGATATTACGCCGACTCGCCTTCCTGGAAGATCAATAAGACTGCGGCTGATTTTTCCGGCAGTTTTATCAAAAATGTCAACGAATATGGCCGGAGTTGGGAAGCCGGCCTGGCGACCGTCCACTCGCTGAAGCACTTTCCCTTGCGCGCCCCCAATATGGCGCCGATGGGCCTGGGCATGTGGAGCAAAAAACGCCTCAATATAACCCCCAAACGAATAAAAGGCATCGAACAGCTCCAGGCGATCCTGAAGCGGGCTAACGAATTGGAGGTGTCCTGATGAGCAAATTCCTGTTTTATCCCGGCTGTTCGATGGAATCGAATGCCCTGGCGTATCACGAGTCGCTGATGGCAATTCGCGATTCGTTGGGCATCGATCTGGTAGAGATCGAAGATTGGAACTGCTGCGGGGCAACCGAATATCTGGGTGTCAGTCTGGTGCCGGCCTACGCGCTCATTGCCCGCAACCTGGCGCTGGCAGTCAAGCAGAGCAATGGCAGCCGCACCGTGGTCGCCTCCTGCTCGGCTTGCTATCTCAACCTGGCCAAAGCCGATCACTACATGGCAGAACGCCCGCTGCTGGGCGAAAAAGTGAACGAGGCGTTGGCGGCGGGCGGCCTGGAATATCAGGCTGGCTCGCTGGACATCCGCCACCTGCTGGATGTGATCATCAACGAAGTTGGGCTAGACCGAGTGCGTGATCAGGTGGTCAAGCCGCTCAAAGGGCTGCGTGTGGCGCCTTACCTGGGCTGCATGGTGCCTCGGCCTGATTACAATAAACACTGGTCGGACGCCGAGCATCCCAACGAACTGGATCGTCTGCTCAAAGCGTTAGGCGCGGAGGTGATCGACTTCCCGCTCAAGACGCACTGCTGTGGGGGGCATATGACTCAGATCAGCCCTGATACGGCCTTCGAGATGATTGGGCGGCTGCTGGTTTCGGCGCATGAATACCATGCTGATGTGATCGCCACGGTCTGCCCGATGTGCCAGCTCAACCTGGATGCTTACCAGGGGGAAGCCCTGCACTACCTGCGCGCCCAGGGGCGATCCTCTGACTATAAGATCCCGATCTTGTTCTTTACTCAACTGATGGGTGTGGCTTTTGGCAGAGATCCTGGGAAGTTGGGCTTTGGCCGCGAGTTTGTCAATGCCAGCCAGGCGATGAGCCGGATCGGCGTGGAAACACCCACGGGCGAAGAATCCCAGCCCCAACCACGGCGCAAGAAGGCCACCGGTCTGCCCATGCCGGTCATGCCCGGGCAGACAGGCGAGGAGGAATAAACCATGGCTGACAATGACGAAGAGAAAAAAGAGCGCATTGGCGTATATGTTTGCCACTGCGGCACCAACATCGCCGGCATGGTGGATGTGGAGGATGTCGCAACCTGGGCTGCAGATCAGCTCCAGGAGCGCGGTGTGGTCATCGCGCGCGATTACAAATTCATGTGCTCCAGCCTGGGGCAAGAGTTAATTGAAAAAGACATTCAAGAACAAGGCCTGACGCGGGTGGTGGTGGCGGCCTGTTCGCCGCACCTGCACGAGGCCACCTTCCGCAACGCCACCAAACGCGGTGGATTGAACCCTTACTTGTGCGAGCTGGTTTCGATCCGTGAACAGGTTTCCTGGGTGCATACGGATAAAAAGGCCGCCACGGAGAAATCCAAGGCTGTGCTTTCTGGTGGAGTTGAACGGGTGATCCACAATGAGCCGCTCGAGCCGCTGCATGTGCCTATCCATCCGGCCACCCTGGTGGTGGGAGGCGGCATTGCTGGCATCCAGGCGGCTCTGGAAATCGCTGATGCTGGCTTCCCGGTCTATATGGTCGAGCGCGAACCGTCCATTGGCGGGCATATGTCCCAGTTCGACAAGACCTTTCCCACCCTGGACTGCGCCGCCTGCATCCTGACCCCCAAGATGGTCTCGGTTGGCGGCCACCCTAATGTGACCCTGTTCACCTACAGCGAGGTGGAGAATGTGGATGGCTACGTGGGCAACTTCACGGTCACCATCCGTAAGAAAGCCCGCTGCGTGGATACCGACCTGTGCACCGGCTGCGGCATCTGCCAGGAGAAATGCCCCAAGAAGGTGATTGATGATGTCTACGAGGCCGGATTGGGGTATCGCAAGGCGGTGTATACGCCGTTCCCGCAGGCTGTGCCCAAGTACCCGGTGATTGACAAAGTCAACTGCACCTATTTCCAGAAGGGCACCTGCAAGGCCTGCCAGAAGTTCTGTCCCACCGAAGCGATTGATTTCGACCAGCAAGATGAAATCATTACAGTACAGGTGGGCAACATCATCCTGGCGACGGGCTTCGATCTGTTTGATCCGCGCAGGGTGACCCAATATGGCTATGGGCGGCTGGCAAATGTGTTCACCAGCCTGGAGTTTGAGCGGCTGAGCAATGCGGCTGGCCCCACCAACGGCAACATTGTGCTGCGGGATGGGGTGACCACGCCGCGGGCGGTGGGCATCATCCACTGCGTGGGCAGCCGGGATCGCAACTTTAATAACTACTGCTCGGTGATCTGCTGCATGCAGAGCTTGAAGTTTGCCCATCTGGTGCATGAGCGCACCGGGGCGACGGTGTATAACTTCTACATCGATATGCGCACGGCGTATAAAGAATATGATGAGTTCTACCAACGTGTGTTGGAGGAGGGCACGCTCTTTGTGCGCGGCAAGGTGGCGGAGGTGACCGACGCCGCCCGGCTGCCCGGCGAAGAGGGCCGTCTGATCATCCAGGTGGAGGACACCCTGGCGGGCAAACAGAGGCGCATTCCGGTGGATATGGTCATCTTATCGGCTGCCATGCAGCCGCGGGCTGACGCCAAGGAGACCGCCCATCGCTTCGGCATTTCCTGCAGCGCGAATGGCTGGTTTATCGAGAAGCATCCCAAGCTCGACCCGGTGGCTACCATGACCGAGGGCGTCTTCATTGCTGGCTGCGTGCAGGGGCCGAAAGACATCCCCTCCAGCGTGGCGCAGGGGGCAGCTGCCTCGGCGCGGGTGCTGGGCCGCATTCAGCAGGGAGAAATCGCTCTGGAGCCGGTGCGCGCCAGCGTGGACGAGACCAAGTGTTCTGGCTGCCGCATCTGCAACAACCTGTGCCCGTTCAACGCCATCATCTTCCACGAAGACCGCATGGTCACTGAGATCAACCCGGCCCTGTGCCAGGGCTGCGGCACCTGCGTGGCAGCCTGTCCGGCAGGGGCTATCTCTGGGACAGTGTTCAGCAATGAGCAGATCTTTGCCCAGATTGAGGGCCTGCTGATGGTGAACTTTGAACATGCGCGCGTGGCTGAGCTGACCTGACAGGATGGAGAGAAAAATGACTACAGAAAACACCCAATTTGAACCTGTCATCATTGGCTTCACCTGCAACTGGTGCAGCTACCGCGCCGCCGACCTGGCTGGCACGGCGCGGGTGAAATACTCACCCAATGTCCGCCTGATCCGGATGATGTGCTCCGGCAGGCTGGACCCAACTTTTGTGCTGAAAGCCCTGTCAGATGGGGCAGATGGCGTGCTGATAACTGGCTGTCACCCTGGCGAGTGCCACTACCTGGAGCAGAACTACAAAGCGCTGCGGCGCTACTTGCTGCTGCGCCGCACCCTGGCTCAGATGGGCGTCGAACCGGGGCGCGTCAAGCTGGTGTGGGCCAGCGCAGCCGAAGGCGTCCGGCTGGCAGATGAGATCAACAAGATGGTGGAAGAGGTCCGTGCTCTGGGGCCGCTGAACTGGCCGCGCTGGACTGCTAACGGGCAGAAGAATTTAATCGTTGAGGAGGTGGCAGCATGAGCGATAACGGCAAACCCAAGTTCGCCATGTATTGGGCCGCTTCCTGCGGCGGCTGCGAGATCGCCGTGCTGAACATCGGCGAGAAAATCCTGGACGTGGACGCCAACTTCGAGGTGGTCTTCTGGCCGGTGGCGATGGATGCCAAGTATAAAGATGTGGAGGCCATGCCGGATAAATCTATCCTGCTGACGCTGTTCAATGGCGGCATCCGCAACAGCGAGAACGAAGAAATGGCTCATCTGCTGCGGCGTAAATCGCAGATTCTGGTGGCTTTCGGCTCGTGCGCCTGCGAGGGCTGCATTCCAGGTCTGGCGAACTACTCCAGCACGGATGAGATTTTTAAGACCGTATACCAGAGTGTATCCTCAGAAAATCCAGAGGGTCTGAGACCCCAATATACCTATCCCATGCCCGAGGGCGACCTGCATATTCCGGAGTTCTACCCTGTGCTGAAGACTCTTGACCAGGTAGTGCCGGTGGATTACTACATGCCGGGCTGCCCGCCTGAGTCGCACCAGATCGCGGCGGTGATTGAACTGGTCATCCAGGTCTTGCAGGGCAAAGCCAGCCTGCCGCCCGCCGGGGCAGTGATTGGCGCAGGTGTTTCGACGGTTTGCGATGACTGCCCGCGCCAGCGCAATGTCAAGACGATCAAGAAGTTTGTGCGCATCCAGGATCTTGAGTCGATTGATCCTGACCTGTGCCTGTTAGAGCAGGGCATCCCGTGCAATGGGCCGGCCACGCGTCAGGGCTGCGGGGCGCTTTGCCCGCAAGCTGGGGCGCAGTGCATCGGCTGCTATGGGCCAGCAGAAGGTGTGCTGGACTATGGGGCGCGCCTGATGACATCCTTCGCTTCGGTAATTGACAGCAATGACCCGGATGAAATCGAAAAAATCTTAGATGGCATCCCCGATCCAGCCGGACAGTTCTACCGCTTCAACCTGGCTGGCTCTCTGCTGCGGGCGGGGACGAAAGCCTGGAAAAGGTAAAGGTGAGGAGAATATAAACCATGCAACGCATATCGATTGACCCTATCACCCGGCTGGAAGGCCACGGCAAGATCGAGATTTTCCTCAATGATGACGGCGATGTCGCCAACACCTATTTCCAAATCCCTGAACTGCGCGGTTTCGAGCGCTTCTGCGTGGGCCGCCCGGTGGAAGAGATGCCCCTGCTCACCAACCGCATCTGCGGGGTGTGCCCGGAGGCGCACCATATGGCAGCCGCCAAGGCTGCCGACGCGGTCTATCATGTCGACCCGCCTCCCACAGCCAAGAAGCTGCGCGAGCTGCTCTACTCAGGCTTCTACTTCACTGACCATACCACCCACTTTTACGCCCTGGCTGGGCCGGACTTTGTCATGGGCCCGGAAGCCCCGATTGCCGAGCGCAACATTCTGGGCATCATCCACAAAGTGGGCCTGGAGATCGGCGGGAAGGTGATCCAGGCGCGCAAGTATGGGCACCACATCGTCGAAATCATCGGCGGGCGCAAGGTGCACCCCTGCACCTCCATCCCCGGCGGGCTGACCAAGGGCATCACCGAGGAACAGCGCCAGGAGATCGAGCAGATGGGCCGCTGGGGGATCGAGTTCGCCCAGTTCAGCCTGCAGCTGTTCAGCGATATCGTGCTGGGCAACCAGGCCTATCTCGACCTGATCCTGGGTGATATATACACCCACAAGACTTACTCTATCGGCCTGCTGGACGAGAATAAAAAAGTCAACTTTTACGATGGCCGCGTCAGCGTGGTGGCGCCGGACGGCGAGCGCATTGGCATGTATGCTCCACATGAATACACCGAGTGGATTGCCGAGCGCGTGGAGCCCTGGACCTATCTGAAGTTCCCCTATCTCAAGAAGGTGGGCTGGAAGGGCTTTGTGGATGGCAAGGACTCGGGGGTGTATTTCTCCACTCCGCTTTCTCGGCTGAACGCTTCGGATGGCATGGCGACACCCCTGGCGCAGGAGCAGTACGAGCGCTTCTACGCTACCCTGGGGGGAAAGCCGGTGCACCAACGACTGGCAATCCACTGGGCGCGGCTGATCGAGCTGCTCTACAGCGCCGAGCGTATTGTCGAGCTGGCGACCGACCCGGAGATCACCTCCCCGAATTTCCACGCTGTGCCGACCGAAAAGCCGACTGAGGGCGTGGGCATCGTGGAGGCGCCGCGCGGCCTGCTGACCCACCACTACAAAACCGATGAGCGCGGCCTGCTGACCGAGGTCAACCTGATCGTGGGCACCACCAATAACTACGCCCCGATCAGCATGTCGATCAATAAAGCCGCCCGCAGCTTGATCCACAAGGGCGTGGTGGTGCGCGAAGGCCTGCTCAACATGGTTGAGATGGCTTTCCGCGCCTATGATCCTTGCTTTGGCTGCGCCACCCACTCGCTGCCCGGACAGATGCCGTTGGAAGTCACCATCCGCGACGCGCAGGGCAATGAAGTGGATGTATTGAGCCAGTTTTGTTGAGACCGAATAAACCCTAAGGGTCTTTGAGACCCTTAGGGTTTATAGAATACGATGGGATGATGGGTTCTTCTCACCCTGCAATCCTGGTGGTCGGCCTGGGTAATCCTATCCTGGGAGATGACGGCGCCGGCTGGCGCGTGGCGGAATGGATTCACCAACGGTTGGAAGCTCCAGAAGCTGGTGAGGCAGCCATCCCGGCGGAGGCGATCGAAGTCGACTGCCTTTCGCTGGGCGGGCTGAGCTTGATGGAGCGGCTGGTTGGCTACCGCCGCGTGATCATTGTCGACGCCGTCAACTCTGGGAGCAGGCCGATAGGCAGCCTGGTGGTCGCCAGGCTGGAGGAACTGCCTGCGTACACAAGCAGTCACACCGCCTCAGCGCATGACACTTCGCTGCTCAATGCTTTACAGGTGGGCCGTTTGATGGGCGCAGACCTGCCAGATGAAATCATGGTGGTGGGCATTGAATCGCCCTTCGTGTATGATTTCACCGAAAAACTCAGCGCCCCGGTGACGGCTGCCATCCCCCAGGCTGGCGAAGAAGCCTGGATGATAATGCGCCGTTGGGTGCAAGAGAGCTAATTTTTTAGGAGGCTACGCAATGATCTCACCGGAACTACTCAGGCGTTTACCCTTTTTTGCCCCATTCAGTGAGATTCATCTGAAAGCGATTGCGATGATCTCTGAGGAAGATACGGTTGAGCAGGGGGTGGTGCTATTGGACGAGTGCGGGACGGCAGACAGGCTGTATTTCCTGCTGGAAGGCAGCGTCGAGCTTTTTTATACCGCTAAATCCGAAAAATCTGGCGCTGCTGATAAAGAGTATTCGATGGGCGATATCAACCCGGGAGAGGTGTTTTCGATCAGCGCTTTGATTGAGCCATATGTGCTCAGCGCCAATGCTCGCACCACCCAGCCCAGCCGGATCATCAAAATTGACGCGCCCGCTCTGCGCCAGATGTTCGTGGAAGACAGCTCGATGGGTTTCCTGGCTATGTCTCAGATTTCCAAGGCTTTGATGGAGCGGCTGGCATATACGCGCATTCAGCTGGCGGCAGCCTGGGCGTGAGATAAAACCACGAAACATATTCCCTATCATCCGTCTGGATTGAGAAAATTGATGAGAGTGGTTTACTGCTCTCAATTTCCCAATAATTCAACTTGATTTATTACAAAATCTGGCTATAATATAGCCAGTTTTTGGTTATCTATGCGTTATGATATTATCTTTTCTCTGAAAGCCCATCAGGATATTGGCAACTTGAATGCCAATATCCGAGCAGTGGTAAGGGATGCCATCGAGACGCATCTGCGTTATGAACCGGCAAAAGTAAGCAAAAGCAGGATAAAGCGTCTACAGGGGATTTCCCATCCACAATTCCGGTTGCGGGTTGGTGATGTGAGAGTTTACTATGATGTGCGAGAGGGTTTGGTAATGGTTCATGCGGTTCTGATGAAGTCAGAAGGCCAGAATTGGGTTAACCAGTTTGGAGGTGATTCATGAAGCGTGTGGCGTTGCATTTGGTTAAGGATGATCTTTCTAGCTACCTGCGGGAAGCTGAACAGGATCCAATCGTTATCACACGGCATGGTAAGCCAGCTGGAATCCTGATTGGCTTTGAAGACGAAGAGGCCTGGTTTGAATATCGTTTGGAGCATGATCCGCGCTTTCTGCGGCGGATTGCCGAGTCGCGCCAGGAGTTTCAAGAGGGGAATTATGTTCATTTTGAGGATATCAATTGGCAAGACGAGCAAAGCTAAGGTTTTTTCTTTTAGCTTTCAGCTTCGTTTTTCACCTGGGTCAGGAATTTTCCCCCTCAGCCAAACCAGGCTGATTACAAAACAGACCAACAAAATCACTGCCCCGCTGATATATGGGTAGCTGGGGTTGATATCGAAGATCACTCCGGCGTAGATCGGGCCAACCACCCGCCCCAGGCTGACAAAGGAGTTGCTCAGCCCCATCGCCGCGCCCTGCCCGAGAGTGGCGCGTTTGGAGGTCAGGGCATGGATGGATGGGCGCAGGAAGGTGGTGGAGGAAATGTACAGCCCGGTGGTAGCCAGCACTGCCGGGAAGCTGTTGGCCAGCAGCAGCAGCACGAAGCCCAGCGCAGCGCAGACCAGCGAAGCCTGGATGACGCGCGCCTCGCCCCAGCGGCAGGTGACAAAGCCGGTCAGCAAGCCGCGGCCCAACAGGGCGATCACCCCCATCACGGTCAGGATGGCGCCCACCTGTTCCGGGCCATAATCCAGCTTCTTGAGCATGTACAGCCCGAAGACCGATTCAAAGTTGCTGGTGCCGAAGGTCGCCAGGAAAGCCAGGAAGAGCAGGAAGCCGATCGGGCTGAAAAGAGCCTGCCAGAGCTGGCGCAGGCTGCCCAGGCCGGTCTGGCTTTTGCCCTGGCTGCGTTTCTCCGGGGGGAGCGATTCGGGCAGCAGCAGGGCGACCAGCAGCAGGGCTGCCAGCGACATTCCCGCGGCCACAAAGAACGGCAGGGCGTAGGAGCCACTTCCCAGCAGACCGCCCAACCCGGGACCGATGATCGTCCCGGCGCCTGCCGCCGCCCCCAGCAAGCCCATCCCGCCGCCGCGCTCCTGGTCAGATGTGCTGTCGCCAATATAAGCCATGGCGGTGGCCAGGGCGGCGGAGGAGAGCACGCCAGACAGCGCTCGCGAAGCATACAGCATCCACAGTTCGGTGGACAGCCCGAAAAAGAGCATGGACAGCCCGTAGCCCAACATGCCGATCATCAGGATAGGTTTGCGTCCGGTGCGGTCGGACAGGCTGCCCCACAGCGGGCCAAAGGTGAACTCGGTGAGGGCGGCGATGGCGACCAGCAGACCCAAATCGCTGCCAGTGGCACCCAACTGGTCGATGAAGAACGGCATGATTGGGATGATCATGCCGAAGCCCAGCATCACCACCACCAGGGTGAAAGCCAGCAGGTAAAGGTTCTTGCGCTGGGTGGTTTTCATCATCCCTCTTTATTTACGGCGGAGATGGGTGCCAACCCATCTCCGCCGCAGGAAACCGGAATTACCCGATCGTGACTGTGCCAGCGCTGCCATCCACGGTGATCATCTGACCGGTCTGGATGCGACGGGTAGCCACACCGCAGGCCATTACTGCCGGGATGCCATATTCCCGCGCCACGATCGAGGAGTGGCTGAGAGGGCCGCCGATGTCGGTGACCACGGCAGAGGCCAGGGTAAATAGCGGCGTCCAGGCGGGTGTGGTGGTGGTGGCAACCAGCACATCGCCAGGCTGCATCAGGTGAAAATCGTCCGAGCCGAGGAGTACACAGGCGCGGGCGGTTACCTTCCCGCCGCTGGCGCCATATCCCTTGAGCATCAGCTGATCGCCCTGGTGCTGCTCGCTCCAAGGCATTAGCTTTGCCAGCCGGTGATCCTTCGGCAGAACCATGGGCGGGATTGCCCGTCGGTTGGCCTTCCATTCAGCTTTGCGCTGGGTGACCCGCGCGGCGAAATCGTCAGGCGACTTACCTTGTTGCAGAGCCAGGGCCTGCGCCTCGACTTCCTGCTCTTCCAGCCAGTAGATGTCGCCGCCTTCCCGGATGGCGCCAGCTTCAGCGAGGCGGCGGCCCAGTTCGCCCAGCAGGCGGCGAATCTGCGGATGCGCGAGGCCCATATCAGCCAGGGAATTCTCCCTCACAGATGCCCAATCCTGGGCCCACTTGAGCAGCTTGATGAACAGATTGCATTTCGGCCAGCGCAGCCGCGACAGGATGTTCTGGGCAGCTGACTCGCGCAGCTCGATAGCGGCTTTTTGCCTGGCATAGGGGTCGCTGCCCTTGCCATCAAGATAGATCTTGAGCGCTTCGAGCAGCACCTCCGGCGCCTCAAAGGGTAGTGGGTTGACGAAATCAAAGTTGTAGATGCCGCCGCCCCAGGTGAAAAGGTAATCCTGGAAGCGCTGACGCCAGTCTTGCCAGTTGGACAGATGGAGGTCGCCTGGCGGTTCAGGGTGGCTCAAATCGAGAGCCAATCTATTGGAGGGGGTTGAGAGCAAGTAGTCGCTTAGGAGTGAATCCGTGCGGCACCAGTCTGCCAGGTCGAACAAAGCCTTTTCTGCCTGGAGCGGGGTAGTATCAAAGCCGAACAGGAAGGCTTCCGCCTTTGGGTCGCCCTCTCGCCGAATGTATTTGTTGTAATAGAATTTAAACAGCATTTCGCTTGAGGTGGCGGAGGGCAGGGTGCCTGCCTGGATGACAGTGTAGAAGCGCGCAGACTGCAGGAACAGCTGGCAGGCGCCTTCCTGCAGTTCAGACGGAGTCAGGGAAGCCAGGTCGATCAGCTCCCATTTCCGGATGATATCTTTCAGCAGGAGCGCAGCTTGCTGCCAGCGTTCTTTCCCACCTCTTAGGATAGAACCAATCTGGGAGAAGGACATCTTGAGGTAAATCCAGGCTTCCCTGGCGGTCAGGCGGGTGGCGGCGTAGAAATATCCGTTGATCAATTTAAATTCATAAATGATCTTCTTGTTTTTGAGAAAATCTTCCATCAGCTCCTGAGTCGCCTGGTTGGCCAGGCGTATTCCCAGGGTGCCGAATAGTGTGGAAACAGGATTAGGCAGGTGTTCGGCCAGGCTGCCGCGGGCGTAATATGCCTGCGAATTTGGGATTGGCCATTCGGTGGGAGTGGGCAGCTCCACTTCGGGCAGAGCGGTGATCGGACGAGCCTGCAGGATGGCATAATGTCCATCCGCCAGCGCCCACTCAATGTCCATTGGAAGGCCGTAGAGGTTTTCGATCGCTGCTCCCAGGCGGGCGAGTTCGAGTGCACGCTCGTCATCCAGGACAGGCAGGCTGCGCAGGGCCTCTGGAACGGGTTCCTCGCGCGTGCTGCCATTGACACGAACTGTCATGACCTGTTTATCAGCAATCTGCTTTTCCAGGATTTGCTGATTTGTTTTGTCGATTACCAGGGTATCTGGGGTGACCAGACCGCCCACAACCGCTTCGCCCAGCCCCCAGGCAGCGCTGATTACGGCTTGATCTCGCAGCCCGTTAATCGGATTGGCGGTGAACAGGATGCCGGCTGCCTCAGCCAGGACGAGCAGCTGTACCACCACCGCTATGCGCACACTTCCCTGGTCGACCTGGTGCTGCAGGCGGTAGCCGATGGCGCGCGGTGTCCAGAGCGAAGCCCAACAGCGTTTGACCGCCTCCAGCAGAGCCGCGGCTCCCTGGATGTTAAGATAGGTCTCTTGCTGTCCGGCGAAGGACAGATCGGGCAGGTCTTCGGCGGTGGCTGATGAGCGCACCGCCACAGCCGGGTTGATCCCTGGCAGGTTGGCGTAGGAATTGACGATAGCCCCAGCCACATCCGGGGGCATCTGCCCCTGCTCGAAAAGAGCCTGGACAGCACGCGAGGCGGTTTCTAGCGATGCCGGGTCAGCCTGTTTCACACCATCCAGCGCCTGCAGGATTGCCTGCTGAAGCTGATTCTGGTCAACAAATCTCTGGTACGCGGCGGTGGTGATATGAAAACCATCCGGCACCGGCAGACCTGCGGTTTTCAACCGGGCCAGCGAGGCGCCCTTGCCGCCCACCGCTGCCAAATCGGCGCGCGGGTCAGATAATGAGAGAATATATTCCGGGTTCATTTTGCATCTCCTTGAAGATCGACCGATACGATGATCAGGTTCAGGTCCCAAAGTTTATTCAGCAAGCCGCGCAAGGCAGCCTGGTCGCGCACTGGCCCGCTGAGCACTGTCTGGCCGGGGGATTGCGGATTGGCGGTGATCTCCAGCCCGGCAAACCATTCCGACCAGCGCGGGTCCAACTGACCCTGCACACAAATCCGGTAAACAGTCTGTTCCTGATCCATCCTGCCTCTTTCCCAGAAGGAGTTTAGAAAGCCTGGTAGAGCACTCCTGCCCGGGATGCACCCAGTATAGCCCGCACAAGCCCAGTTGTCACCGGACGAAGGTACAGTCCCGGGTACAGTTAATTTAGAGCAGTCCTGATTCCCGGGCGCAGGCGGCAGCCTGGGTGCGGTTCTGCACCCCCAGCTTGCCGAATATATTGGTGGTGTGGAATTTTACCGTCCGCAGAGAGAGGAATAACCGGTCGGCGATAGCCTGGTTGGACAGTCCGGCCGCGATCAGCCGCAGCACTTCCAGCTCGCGCGGGCTGAGAGGGAGGCCCCCAGCCGAGGCAGGCTGCGCAGCAGGTTGTGTCTCGTATTCCTGGGCTGGTGAGAGCGCTTGCAGCAGACGGCGGGCGGTTTCTGAATGGATGCCGCGCCGGATGGCATCTTTTAACAGAGGCTTGACCGCTGCGCCCAGGTCGAGGATCACGCGGGTAAAGCCGCACTCATCTGCCAGAGCTAACGCCTGGTCAAACTGCTCCTCTGCAGCCCGGTATTCGCCCAGGGCGAAGTGAGCCGCGGCGCTCAGCGCCAGACATTCGCATAAGCGCCGCCGGCGCCCTTCGCTTCCAAAGATAGCTAAGAGGGGCTGGACGGATTGCGCCGCATCCCTGTAATCACCAAGCGCCAGCAGAGCGCGTCCCTTAATAATCTGTTCATGCTGCTGCAGGGTGTGCTGCAGGGTCTGGCGAGTTTCATCTGCGGAGGCGGTCTGGTTATGCTCCGCCAGCCATTGACGGGCGTATTCCAGGTCGCCCTGCTGCAGGCGCAGGCTCAGCTTGAATAAGGACACCAACCGGTCATCGATTTCGGTGCTATCGAAGCGGGCTGCAATGGAAGCGGCCCGCTCCAGAGCGAGCGCGGCCTGCTCAGGATGCCCGGTGTGCTGGTACACCTGGGTCAGATGCAGATGGGCGTCGAGCAGGTCGATCTGGTCGGGATGGCTGGCGCAACCAATGGCTTTTTCGAGCGCTTTTTGGGCTTCAGCCAGTTCGTTGCGCTCGTACAGGATGCCGCCCAGGGTGGCCAGGGCCTGGGTAGCGATGGGAGTTAGTTGGCCGTGCGCATCAAGCGCAAGGCTCAATCCCCGTTGGCAGCACTCTTCTGCCAGGCCGAGGCTGCCGCGCGAGAGATGACTTTCGGCCAGGTTGGAAAGCGCCACAATCGCCATGAGCAGATTGCCGCTTTCCTGGTCGGCTTTTACCAGCTGCTCAACCCATTCGTCCATGGCGATACTTTCGCCAGAAATGGCCCGGCAGATTCCGCTGATCCAGGTTGCCAGGCTGCGCAGGAAAGGGGATTCAGCAGGGACCAGATCCAGGCATTGCTGGGCCAGCAGGGCAGCTTCTTCGACCCGGCCCTGGAAAATTGCCAGGTAGGCCTGCAGACCTGCCACTTCCGCCCTGGCGGCCCCGCTGCGGGTAATCTGCTGCAGGCGCTGCTGCAGTTCAGCGCTGGGCCGGCCCGTGTAGAACAAACCCCAGGTAATGTAGAAATGCAGCCGCGGTTGCTGCTCCAGGATGTCGTCTGGCAGAGCGTCTGCCCAACGCGCCAGTGTGGCTACCTGGCTGTTCATCAGCAAGCTTTCAGCAATGCGCTCCATCAGTGCGCCAGCGTGTGCAAAATCTCTCGCCAGCAGGGCGTGATCGATTGCCTCTCCAAGCATGGTGTGGGCTTCATACCAGGTACAGGCGCGTTGGTGCAGGGCAGGCAGTTCGCCGGGCGCTTTCAGGCTGAACTGGCGCTGCAGCAGATCGGCGAATAAGCGGTGATAGCGATACCACTCACGCCGTTCATCCAGCGGCTGGATAAACAGGTTGTGGCGCTCCAGGTGATCCAGCAGCGCCTGCGCCTCACCAGAGGCCAGATCAGGATAGACTGCCTCACAAAGCGAGGCGCACATCTGGTCCAGGTGGGAGGTGCGCAGCAGGAACTGCTGCACCTGCCGGGTCTGGCCCTGCAGGACTTCCTCCAGCAGGTAATCCAGCACATAGCGATTGCTGCCGGTGAAACCTCGAATGAAATTGTCTGTATCTGGGCGGTCTTGCAGCGAGAGGGCCGCCATCTGCAGCCCGGCAATCCAGCCCTCGGTGCGCTGAAAGAGGGCATTTACCTGTCCAGGCGACAAACCCAGGCGCATGGTCTGGTTCAGGAAGGCCTCTGCTTCCTGGGGGGAGAAGCGCAGATCGCTCAGGTGCAGTTCAGCCAATTGGCCGCGCGCCCGCAGGCGCGCCAGCGGCAGGGGCGGGTCGGCGCGTGAGGCGATGATCAGGTGCAGGTTGTCGGGCAGATGTTCGACCAGGAAAACCAGGGCGTTATGAACCTGATCTTCCGTTACCAGGTGGTAATCATCCAGAATCAGAACAGATTCCTGAGGCTGGAGAGCGACCTGGTTGATCATTTTTGACAGGGAAAGGGTGAGCTTTGGGGAGGCGGGAAGTCGGTCTTCCCTGGGCAGGTCAGCTTTCACCCCCAGATGCTCCAGGGCGGCTGCCAGGTAGCGCAGGAAGAGAGATGGATCGCTGTCGTCCTTATCCAAGGTCAACCAGGCTGTCGGTCGCCCGCACTGCGCCGCCCAGGCGCTCAGCAGGGTGGTCTTGCCGAACCCGGCGGGAGCGGAAAGGCATGTCAGCCGCCGGTCGAGGGAGGCGTTTAACTGCTCGACCAGCCGAGGCCTGACCACCAGGTCTTTACGCCTTGGGGGAATGTGGAGCTTGGTCGAAATCAATTCATCCGACATGGGAGGGCGCTCTCTGGATTAAATATACCACTCTTATTTTGTTGAGCATAGCGGTTACTCATTCTCGAGTGGCTGTCGAGATGATGGGTTATGCGCGGTTGACCAGCACTGCTGCTATCCCCACCAGCGCGTCCAATCCCGAGGTATGCCCGTAATCTGCCAGCAGGCGACTGCAAGCGGAGGGGGGCAGCGAACCGCTCACCAGCTCATCCAACGCCTGCAGCAGGCGCTCATCAGCCTGACCGTGGGCAGCGCACTCCAGCAAGTTGACTGAGAGCAGGGTGGTTTTGTACTGCGCCAGGGGAAGCAGGTCGGCCAGGATGTCACCCGCCTCCAGCCCAGTTTCCAAGCCCGCGCCCCAACGGCTGAGCGCCAGCAGCAGGCCGATCGCCAGGTCGTCGCCGGAAGGGGTCAGCCCGACGCCCAGGCCGAGCCAACTGCCCAGGGCGGCGGCAACTGCCGGAGCCTGGCGCGAGCGCAGCGCTGCTTGCAGACTGGCGAGGCGAACTGATTGTGCAGGATCGGGCCTTCGGGATCCATCTTGCCATCCGAGCAGGGCGGGCAGCAGGGCAGCCAGAGGGCTGGACGGGTGGAGAGGGTCGGAGGTCTGCTGAGTGACTAGCAGGAGTCGGGCTGTTTCGTATAGATGATGCAAACGTTTTTCAAAGGGGAGCGGCGCACTCTCCGGTGGATATGCTGTCCAGGGCATTGTTCCCACGAGGGAGATAACCAAATTGGTCTGTGGAAATGTTATCCGCATCTCGCTCACCTGGGCAGCGGCGCCGATTGCAAGATTCTGCAGCGGTGCGGCTTTGCCCGCCAGGTTGAGAGTCAGCGGCCCGCGCCAGCGTTCGGTAGAGAGGAAGACCACCCGCTCCCCTGGCAGGCGCAGGAAAACGCCTCGCGAGGTAATCCCCAACACGGAGGCTTTTTCTGCGTTTTGCAGGTACTGCAGAGCGGCTGCACCAGCGGTATCAATGGTCAGGGTGGGCGGCATGCGGGAATTATACCTATGCCAGGCATTCCTGTGCAGAACTGTGAGCGTCTGTGATCCATGAGCAGTAATTATGATGATATCGGTTTGAACAAAAATTCAGTATTGAAATTTTGTTCATATGGGTGTATAATTATTTTTATCTCGTTAACAGCCAGTCAATCAAGGAGGTGTTCTCCATGCTCTTACAGCAGGAACGTGAAGAAATCGTGGTTTTTGGACGGAAGCTGATCAGCTCCAATTTGACCACTGGTTCGGGCGGCAATCTGAGCATCTTCAACCGCCATCTGGGCTACATCGCCATTAAACCTACCGGGGTGGATTACTTTTTGATGAAGCCGGAAGATGTGGTCGTCATTGATCCCGAGGGGAAAATCGTTGATGGGAAACTGAAACCCTCCAGCGAGGTTTCGCTGCACCTGGGTTTGCTGAAGGCCCGCCAGGATATCCATGCTGTGGTGCACACGCACCAGGTCTATGCTACCACATTGGCATGCCTGAATTGGGAAATCCCGGCAGTGCATTATCTGGTCGGCTTTTCTGGCAATAAAGTTCCCCTGGCGCCTTATGCTACCTACGGCACACCTGAATTAGCCGAAAATATTGTTAGATCCATCGGGCAGTACAATGCCTGCCTGATGGCTAATCATGGCATAGTCACGGTTGGCGCTGACTTGAATGCTGCCTTCAATGTGGCTGAAGAGTTGGAGCTGGTGGCGCGCCTTTATTATCAAACCAAGTGCATTGGCGAGCCGAAAATCCTATCTGACCAAGAAATGGAGGTGGTGACGAAGAAATTTGCAACCTACGGCCAACCAGTCAGCCTGCCTTAACGGCCAGCCGTACCTGTGTCTATTGACCAGGCATTGTGCATCTTTGCGTCAACAGAAGTTCGGATCAAGAAGTTAGGTTTGATCAACCAAACTTAGATTACAATTAAGAGGAGAATAGAATGAGTACAAAATTTTTGTGGATGCGGATCGTTTCAGTTCTGATGATCGTCAGCCTGTTGGGTGCCTGCGCCCCAGCCGCGACGCAAACCGCCGCTCCTGAGGTCAAAGAACCCTACGAGATTGCCGTGGTTGTGAAGATTGTCGGCATCCCGTGGTTCAACGTGGTGGAAACTGGCGTCAAAAAAGCCGCGGCAGAACTGGGCGTGAACGCTTACCAGACCGGTCCTGCCCAGGCTGACCCCGCTCAGCAGGTCAAGATGGTCGAAGACCTGGTGGCGAAGGGCGTGGATGCTATCGCCGTGGTACCCAATGATGCCAAGGCCCTGGAGCCTGTCTTCCAGAAGGCGAAGGAAAAAGGGATCATCATTATCACCCATGAGTCGCCCGATCAGGTGGGCACAGATTATGACTTCGAGCTGATCGACAATGTCAAGTTTGGCGAACAGGCCTGGGAACAGCTGGTCTCCCATATGGGTGATTCAGGCGAGTATGCCATCTTCGTTGGCGGCCTGACAGTCCCGCTGCACAACTTCTGGGCAGACACCGGCATTGCATACGCCGAGAAGAAATACCCGAACCTGAAACTGGTCACCGAGCGCATCCCCTGCGGTGAAGATCAGGAACTGGCTCGCCAGAAGACGCTGGAGCTGATCAAGGCTTACCCCAACCTGAAAGGAATTGTTGGTTTTGGCTCCCTGGGTCCTATCGGCGCTGCTCAGGCACTGAAGGAAAAAGGCCTGGAAGATCAGATTGCAGTAGTTGGAACAGTGATCCCGTCACAGGCTGCTCCCTATCTGAAAGATGGCTCCTTGAAGCAGGGCATTCTGTGGAACCCGGCAGATGCTGGCTATGGTATGGTCTGGCTGGCGAAGTACCTGCTGGATGGCGGCAAGATCACCACTGGCCTGGAAATCACGGGCATTGGCAAGATCACCCTGGATGGTTTCGTGATCAAGGCTGATGCGATCCTGGACATCAACAAAGACAATGCAGAATCTTTGGGCTTCTAAGTTCATTTAGTTAAAATGAGCCTCTCTGCTAGGGGTGGAGAGGCTCATTTTTTATCACCAGGTAGGCATTCATGCAACCTTTTCTCTCCCTGAAAAATATCAGCAAGCATTATGTTGGTGTGACTGCCCTGGATCGGGTAGATTTCGAAATATTCCCAGGGGAGATCCACTGCCTGGTTGGAGAAAACGGCTCGGGCAAATCAACGCTGATTAAGATCATTTCTGGTGTTGTCCCACCGGATGCAGGTGCAGAAATCAGCATTGCCGGGGAAATGGTGCACGGCTCGCAGACCATCGACGCCATTCATAAGGGCATCCAAATCATCTATCAGGACTTATCTCTTTTCCCTAATCTCACCGTGGCTGAGAATATTGCTCTGGGACAGGTTGTCGCCAGCCGTAAACAAGTGGTCAGCTGGAGTGAACTACACCGCATCGCTCAGAATGCCATGCGGCGCATTGATATCCATCTGCCGCTGGATGCACTGGTCAGCGAAATCTCCCTGGCTGATCAGCAGCTGGTCGCCATTTGCCGGGCGTTCACCAGTGATGTCCGGCTGCTGATCATGGATGAACCAACCGCCTCTTTGACCAGGAAGGAGGTGGATTCGCTCTTGCAAGTTGTGCAGGATATGCGCTCTAAGGGAATTGCGATTATATTTGTCAGCCATAAGCTAGATGAGGTGCTGCAGGTGGCTGATCGAGTCACTGTGCTGCGGGATGGCAAAAAGGTAGGCACCTATCCCAGCAGAGAGCTGGATGACGATAAGCTGGTGCATCTGATGACGGGTAAGAAGGTGGCATACGTACCATTTATGCCTGCAAAACTGCCGGAGCAGCCGGTTTTGGAAGTGCGCGGTTTGAGCAAGTTCGGCTATTTTCGAGATATCAGCTTTCAGCTATACCCCGGAGAAATTCTTGGTCTGACCGGCTTACTGGGTTCTGGGCGAACAGAACTGGCCCTGGCGCTGTTTGGCGTACATAAACCCGATAGCGGACAGATTCTATTCGAAGGCAAGCCGGTAAAAATCAACTCGATCACCGAGGCGATGCAGATTGGGATCAGCTATGTGCCAGAAGACCGCTTGCTGCAGGGGCTGGTGATGAATCAATCGGTTGGGAAGAATATTGTCCTGACCACCCTGGATCAGCTGCTCAATCGCTTCAAACTTCTGGATTCAGCTAAAGTTCAGAGTACGATCCAGCGTTGGGTGCAGGAACTGGCGATTAAAATTCCTTCTGTGGTTTCGCCCGTTCAAACGCTTTCTGGCGGCAACCAGCAGCGTGTGGTGCTGGCAAAGTGGATTGCGACCAATCCAAAGGTCTTAATCCTGGATGGCCCAACGATCGGGATTGATATTGCGGCCAAATTTTCGATCCACGAGACGATTCGCGCGCTGGCTAATCGCGGCATCGCCATCCTGCTGATTTCAGATGAAGTGCCAGAGGTTTATCAAAACGCCAATCGCATTCTGGTGATGCACAAAGGCCGCCTGGAGGGTGAGTTTGCCCCTGCCCAAGCTTCTTTGAAGGAAGTTCAAGAATTCATCAACCTGCCGACTGAAGGAATAGGGTTATGAAGAAGCTTTTTTCATACCACGAAACCTATGTATTTCTCGCCATCGTGATCTTTGCGTTGATTATCACCCTGATCAACCCCAGTTTCTTCACCCTCGAGAACCTTTTTGATTTGCTCAAGAGCTACTCCCTGATGGGTACCTTTGCGATCGGGGTGCTGTTTGTGCTCATCTCAGGTGGGATTGATATTTCCTTCACGGCTATCGCCACCATAACTGGGTATGTCATTGCCGTGCTTTTATTATCGCACGGCGACCAGCTGAATATCGTTTATGTCTTTATGATCGCGGGCGGGATTGGCATTTTGCTGGGCATGATCAATGCGGCTGTGATCTATTTTTTCAAAATCCCCAGCATCATCACCACCATCGCCACATTGAATATTTACTATGGAGTCCTGACCGTGCTTTCGCAGGGGAAATGGCTGTACGGTTTTCCTGAGTGGTTTGGCAAATACACGCAGATGTATGTATTTACCCTGAAAAACGCCTCCGGCACAACCTATGGGTTGTCAGTTATCACGGTATTTTGGTTTGTACTGCTCTTGATCGCCTGGTTTATCCTGCGCTACACCCTGTTGGGCCGCAGCATCTATGCTATGGGCGGCAATATGGCATCCGCCAGCCGGGCTGGATTCAACCTGCTCAAAATTCACCTTTTTGTTTATTCTTTCATGGGGTTGATGGCAGGTTTTGCCAGCGTGATCCAGGCGATGTTGGTGCAAACTGTGGCCCCCAATTCCCTGGTTGGTAAAGAATTGGATGTGTTGGCGGCGGTCGTCCTGGGGGGCGCCAGCCTGACCGGCGGCACGGGCAGTGTGCTGGGTGCGGTGCTGGGCGTGGCGCTGATCGCCATCATGGGCAATGGGTTAACGCTGATGCACGTGCCTTCTTACTGGTACAAGGTGGTCATTGGAACGGTCATCCTGATCAGCGTGGGCAGCAGCGCCTACCGCCGCAAGGTTTCAGCCCACCGGCGGGCGATTATCGAAGTTGATTAGAGCAGGAGGCATCTGTGGAGCGTAAGTTCACGGAAACACTGGTTTTACTCGCAATCCTGGCAGGTGTGATCGGGCTGATGTGGATCCTCAATGGCTCTGATTTCATGAATCTGGGCAACTTCCAATCCATGGCATTTCAACTGCCAGAGCTGGGCATTCTTTCGATGGCGATGATGATCACCATGCTCACGGCGGGGATCAACCTGTCGATCATCGCCTCAGCGAATTTATCCGGGATTGCGATGGCGTTAATTTTGACAGAGACCATTCCACCGGAGGCTACTGGACCAGGAGGGATTGGTCTGGTTATCCTGGCAATCCTGGCTGGGCTGGCGGTCTCTGCGCTGGTGGGGCTGCTGAATGGCTATTTAATCGCCTATCTAGAAATTTCGCCCATCCTGGCGACCCTGGGAACGATGATCCTGGTCAGCGGACTGGCTCTGGCCATCACCAAGGGCTATGTGATCTCCGGGTTCCCCGCGGCCATGCAGGTGATTGGAAATGGGAAGCTGCTCGGTTTGCCCATCCCGATCCTGATTTTCGCCGCAGGGGTGGCGATCCTGAGCGTCATTTTACGGCAAACACCACTGGGATCCAAAATCTACCTGTTGGGGTCGAACCCAACGGCCTGTTTCTATTCTGGGGTCAACAACCCGCAGGTATTGATGCGCACTTATCTCATCTCGGGTCTGTATTCTGGCGCGGCGGCAGTGGTGATGATCTCGCGCTTCAATTCCGCCAAGGCGGATTATGGCGAATCGTACCTGCTGCTGACAGTGCTGGTCTCTGTGTTGGGCGGCGTCTCGGCGGCGGGCGGTTTTGGACGCGTCTCGGGGCTGGTATTGGCGCTGATCATCCTGCAGATCATCTCCAGCGGCCTGAACCTGATGGGGGTGAATACCTTCCTGACGGTGGCCCTGTGGGGTTCAGTTCTGATTCTGGTCATGGTGATCCAATACTTGATTGATCGCATGCAAGAGAAGAGGCGGACAACATGAACTACCTGCTGGGCATCGATCTGGGTACGACTGGACTGAAAGTCAGTCTGTTCAGCGAACAAGGTTCTTTGGTTGGTTCACATTCTTGTGAATATCCCCTGCTGACCCCACAGCCGGGTTTTGTGGAACAGGATCCACAGGAGTGGTGGCGGGGGTTTGTTGGGGCGGCCCAGCAGCTGAAAGCGGCTTATCCAGAGCAGTTCGCCCACATTGCCGGGATTGGTCTGTGCGGGCAGATGCACACCCAGGTTTATCTGGATAAAGAAGATCGCTTGCTGCGCCCGGCCATCACCTGGATGGATCAGCGCTCCAGCAAGATCGTTGAGCGCATCCAAAACGATCCAGCCAGCAGGGAGCTGATATACCGGGAGACAGCCAACTATCCTTCTACTACCTATACCGCCCTGCAGGTAAAATGGGTGCAGGAGAACCAGCCTGAGGTCTGGCAGCAGACAAAAACTATTCTGGTGGCGAAAGATTATTTGAAATACCTCTTGACCGGGGTAAAAGCCACCGATTATGCGGAAGCCAGTGGGACGCTGCTCTTCGATGTGCGCAACGAACGCTGGTCGCCAGCGGTATATGACTTCTTTGGCATCCCGCAGGAGCTGTTCCCGGCTGTGGGGCCTTCCGATGAGATTATTGGCCGGATCACCCGCCAGGCATCCCTGGAGACGGGGATCAAGGAGGGGACGCCGGTGGTGAATGGCAGCTCGGACAACGCCGCCTCGGCCCTGGGCGCTGGCATGGCGCGCTCCGGGCAGGTGACGCTGATCATCGGCACTGCCGGGGTGGTGTCGGTTTGCTCTGACCGCCCGCTGCTCGACCCTGCCGGGCGGACGCTGTGCTGGCATTACTGCCTGCCGGGGCATTGGATCACCCTGGGCATAACCCAGACGGCAGGAGAATCGCTGCAGTGGTTCAAGACAGCTTTCGACCAGCAGGATGACCCGCAAAGCACCTCCGGCGATATTTTTAACCGCTACAACCAGGCTGTGGCCCAGGTTCCGGATGGCAGTGGGGGGGTGATATTCTTGCCCTATTTGAACGGCGAACGCACCCCATACTGGGACTCGGCAGCCAGGGGTGTTTTCTTCGGCCTGAACCTGGCTACGGAGAAAGCCCATTTTATCAAGGCCATCATGGAGGGCGTCTCGTTTGCCTTGCGAAATAACATCGACACGATCGAAGCGCTGGGCATTCAGATCAGCGAGGTGCGCGCGGTGGGCGGCGGCCTGAAGAGCCAGGTCTGGCTGCACACCCTGGGGAAAATCCTGAAGAAACCGGTCGCCACGGTCAATATGCCCGATACCGCTAATCTGGGCAATGTCCTGCTGTGCGGGAAAGCCCTGGGAATAGTGGCTTCCTATCAGCAGGCTGTTGAGAGCATGGTGGCGGTGGAGCAGGTGGTGAATTTCCCGCAGGGGGCGCCAGTGTATGAGAAGCAGTACCAGCTTTTCCTGGAACTGTACCCGCAGCTGCGGGAACTCTATCGCAAAGCGCTGGAATAAGGACTCGACCTGTGCGCCCGAAGACTGATTTGCGCTTGTTAGCTTTTGACCTGGGCGCTGAGAGCGGTCGGGCGATGGTGGGCTTTTTTGATGGCCAGCATATCAGCCTGGAGGAAATCTATCGTTTTGCCAACCGCCCGGTGCGCGTGGGAGAGCACCTGTACACGGATGTGCTGAACCTGTGGGCGGAGATGCAGACCGGGCTGCAGAAAGCGGTCGCCCATTCTGGAGACAGCCTGGCGAGCATGGGGGTGGATACCTGGGGGGTGGATTTTGCCTTATTGGATGGACAGGATCAATTATTGGGAAACCCTTTCCATTATCGCGACCCACACACCCGTGGGATGCTGGCCGAAGCGGCAAAGCGAGCGCCTTTGGAATATATCTACTCCCAGACCGGCAACCAGCTGATGGAATTCAACACCTTGTTCCAACTGTTGGCTTTACAGCGGGAAGGGCATTCCAGCCTGAACTCAGCCCGTTCGCTGTTGATGCTGCCCGACCTGTTCAACTACTGGCTGAGCGGGCAGAAAGCCAGCGAGTACACCATCGCCAGCACTTCACAATGTTTTGACCCCAACCAACGCAGCTGGGCGGTGGAATTACTGGGCCGCCTCGGTCTGCCGGCAGAAATTTTCCAGACGATCGTACCGGCGGGAACGATGCTGGGGCGCCTGCAGCCCTGGCTGGCAGAGCAAAGCGGCTGTGGGGCCATCCCGGTTGTCGCCCCAGCCTGCCACGACACAGGCAGCGCGGTGGCGGCTGTCCCGGTCAGCCTGCCGAATTTCATGTATATCAGCTCAGGAACCTGGTCGCTGGTAGGGGTGGAGCTGGAGCAGCCGCTGATCAACGCGGCGACACGCGCCGCCAACCTGGCTAACGAGGGTGGGGTGGGAGGCTGGACGCGCCTGTTGAAAATTACCCCTGGCATGTGGCTGCTGCAGCAGTGCAAAATCGAATGGTCGCGGCGCGGCCATTCCTACAGCTACGATGAGCTGACCTCCCTGGGGGCGGCTGCGCCTGCCTTTGGCCCGCTGTTGGCGGTCAGCGACAGTGATTTTCTCGCCCCCGGAGACATGCCGGCGCGTATTCAGGCATATCTACACCGCACTGATCAGCGGCCCTTGCAAAGTGAGGGCGAAATTGTACGCTGCATCCTGGAAAGCCTGGCCCTGGAATATCGCGCCTGCCTGAACGGTTATGAATCGCTGCTGGGCTGGCCGCTGCAGGCAATCCATATCATCGGCGGCGGTTCTCGCAATCGCCTGCTGAATCAGATCACTGCGGATGTCACCCGCCGGCCAGCGATTGCAGGCCCTGTTGAGGCGACCGTGGTGGGGAATGTGCTGGTTCAGGCGATGGGGTTAGGGGAACTGGCTTCACTGGAACAGCTGCGCCAGGTGGTGCGCGATTCCTTTGACCCATTGGTGTTCGATCCACATCCGGATGATCGTTGGGAAGAGGCTTACCAGCGCTATCTCCAGCTGGCGGCTCGTACAGGAGGCGTGGGGACAAAATAGATGAATGAAAATCGACGCGTGGTGCTAAAGGTAGCCCAGCTTTATTATGAAAATCAGATGACCCAGGATGATATCGCCCAGAAACTGCGGCTTTCTCGCCCCAAGGTCTCGCGTTTACTGCAGGAAGCGCGCGACACCGGCCTGGTGAAAATCTCGGTGGCAGCGCTGCCTGGCAGCCACACTGACCTGGAACGCGAAATTGAACAGCGCTACAACCTGCTGGATGTGGTGGTGGTGGAAGTCAGCCACCCAGAGTCTTATGAAGGCGCGGCGCGCGAATTAGGGGTCGCGGCGGCAGATTATTTCCGCCGCATCGTCCAGGATGGCGACATAATCGGCTTGAGCTGGGGACTGACCCTGGCTTATATGGTCGACAACCTGGTTCCTGAGAAGAAGAAGAACGTTACCGTGACGCAGTTAGTGGGCGGATTGGGGGAGCCAGACGCAGAAACCCACGCCACCGATCTGGTGCGCCGGCTGGCGATGATGCTGGAAGCCAGCCTGAACCTGATCCCTGCTCCAGGCATTGTGAAAACCGTGGAACTGGCTCAGCTGCTGCGCGCCGAGCCTTATGTGGCCCAGGTGTTGGAGTATGTCAGGCAGATCAACCTGGCTTTTGTGGGCATTGGCGCGTTGAAGCGCGGTTCCCTGCTGATGCGCGATGAACGCATCATCACCTGGGATGAAGTCCAGCCGATCATGGAACGCGGCGCGGTTGGGGATATCGGCCTACACTTTTATGATGTGCAGGGGAATGTGCTGCACTCGGAGATCGAGCAGCGCATGATCGGCGCCACGGTCGAGGATTACCGCCAGATCAGCCGCGTGGTCGGCGTGGCCGGCGGTCGGGATAAATTCTATGCCATCCTGGGCGGGGTGCGCGGACGGCTGATCAACACCTTGATCACGGATGTAGATACCGGCAGGCGCTTGCTGGAAGAAGCTGGCTGATGCCTATGCTGAGCGCATTTGTCACCAGTGACCTGACCCCCGGTCAGCTAGAACGGCTGGAGCAGCGCTGCCTGATGCGACGGGGCGGCTGGGGGGTGACTGGCGTGCGTTTGACCCCCGAACAGCTGATCGACGAGGCGGCTGGGGCGGAGATCCTGCTGGTGGGTTATGAACGGGTGCCAGCCCAGGTGATCGAAGCGCTGCCCAACCTGAAGCTGATCGGCTGCACGCGCTCCACGCCGGTCAATATTGATCTGCAAGCGGCCAGCGCCCGGCGCATCCCGGTGCTGCATACCCCTGGACGCAACACCCAGACGGCGGCAGAGTTCGCCCTGGGGCTGATGCTGGCGCTGGCGCACCGCATCGCCCAGGGACATCATGCACTGCGCTCCGGGCGCTATCTGGGTCCGCCAGCGCAAGAATTTGCGTCAGCCGACTCATCGTCCGATGTGATCTGGCAGCTGGACGGAAAAAGTCCCTTCAAAGATCTGCAAGGGGTTGAACTCTCCGGGCGCACCCTGGGCGTCATCGGCCTGGGGCGCATCGGCAGCCGGGTGGCGCAGCTGGCCCGAGCGTTTGGAATGCCGGTGCTGGCGTTTTCGCCTTATACGCCAGCCAGTCAGGCAGGAGCGCTGGGAGTGAGCCTGGTCAGCCTGGACCGTCTGCTGGAACAGTCCGATTTTATCTCGATCCATGCCAGAGTGACCTCCGAGACCTGGGGGCTGCTGGGGAGGCGCGAACTGAGCCTGATGAAGCCGACCGCTTTCCTGATCAGCCTCTCGCGGGCGGCGATTATCGACCAGGCGGCTTTGATCGAGGCGCTGCAGGAGCGGCGCATCGCCGGGGCAGCCCTGGATGTCTACTGGTACGAACCGCTGCCGGAGAACCACCCGCTGCTCACATTAGATAATGTTATCCTGACTCCGCACCTGGCTGGCGCGACCCAGGATGTGCAGGAGCGCCACTCGCAGATGATCGTGGAGGATGTGCTGGCCTGGCTGGATGGTCGCCGGCCGGCGCATCTGGCGAATCCGGAGGTGTGGGAATAAGTATAAGAATCCCCCTGTTCACCCTTGACTCTTGGGTTATCCCAGGTGGTATCGTTCAGGCATGTTACGCATCGGTTAGTTTTTCCGCTAAATTGAAGCTTCCCCAACTCCTGACTAGATAAAGCCATCGTTTATTAGCCGCTATCGTGAAACGATAACCGTTTTTTGTACAAAGAGGCCTATTGCTTTATTTATAATAATGGTATATCATGCCTCATCAGGGCTTTGAGTTAACTGCACTTTCAAAGAATACCTATCCATGAGGAAGGTGTACAAATGAAACTCGACTTACTTTTAGCAGCGGATTATGCAAATATTACCGGTGACGGGAAGTTAAATGTCATGGGTATATTTCGGGAAATAAATGCTGATAATTTCCCTACTAGATTAGTTTCTATGCATCTGGTTATCAGGTTGATCGCTGAATTGGGAGAGTATGGAGCGTCACGCGACTTGTTTGTGTTTTTACGAGATCCTGATGGTGTTGATAAATTTCGTGTCACTGGTCGAGTCGATATTCCTAAGGGTGAAGGCGGGATAATACCACAAGTGAATATCATATTAGAATTAAAAGATCTTGTTTTTCCTCAACCAGGAATTTATCAATTTGTCGTGATGGTTGATAAAGACTATAAAGGTGATATGGCCTTATATGTAAATCAGGTGGAGACTCCTACATCTATCCGAGGATAGTCATGACTTCAAAAGCAAAAAAGCTATTGGAGCGTATGCGTAGGTCTAAATCTGGTTGGAATCGTAATGACCTGGATAGGCTGTATGAAGGTTTTGGTTTCTTGATCTCCCATGGCGCAAACCATGATATAGTTAAGCATTCTCAATATATTCATCTTAGAACAACCCTCCCACGACATAAATTCTTGGCAAAGGGCTATGTTGAAATTGCGATAAAATTGGTAGATCAGGTTCTTGCACTCCAAGAAGAGGTTGACGATGGAACTGAGAAATAAGGCTGAAGAACTGGCGGCCAGATACTATTTCGAAATTGTCAGATTGGATGAGACGACAGAAGGGGAACCAGTTTATCTTGCCTTTTCACCAGAATTGGAAAACTGCCTGGGTCAGGGGAAAAATCCTGATGAAGCGCTTGATGACTTGAGGCAGGCCAGGATCGATTTTATTCTAAGCCTGCTGGAGGATAACCTGCCGGTCCCGGAACCGCAAGCCTCCCTGGCGCGCACAGGTGCTGCTACCATAAATATCACCAATCAGCGCAGACCATACGGACCGGATAATCGCTGGCATATCGCTCGACAACCAGATCAAGAAGCGAATATTCGCAATATTTATATACCTTCCTGAGAGGTTCTTCTCCCCTGACAAAGACCTTCATCCACCTCTCACGGCTTCTTGAACTTCCCAATCCCCCACATCATCGCCCCGGCGCCGCTCATCACCAGACCGGCCACCAGCATCAAGCCAGCCTGCACCGCCAGGGAGGTGGCGCTGGGCTTCACCACCGCGGATACCATCTTCTTGATCACATCCATCACCCCGGGGGCGATGCTGCCCTTGAAGCCGCCGGTAATGACCCCGCTCAGGATGGAGGGCGTCAGGAACGAAAGCAGCAGGCAGACCACGCCAGCAGCAGCCAGGGGCAGGCCCCATAAGATCAGCCAGCCTTTCAGGCTGCGCCCCATGGGCGAGATAAAGGTCGCCAGCAGCGCCAGCAGCGCCAGGAAAAGGCAGACGCCCCCGATCAGCTTGAGCGTATCCACGGTCTTGCCAACATCCTCCATCGGCAGGGTGAAAAATTCGGACAGGGACACTTCTTTTGGCAGCGCCTCGGGCAGCTCTTTGAGCAGATCCTTGATCAGGGCGTCGCCATTATCATATTCTCCGATGAAAGCGGCGATATCGGTCAGCATAGGCGGGATTTTGCAGATGCGCAGCATGCCCTTGTTGGGATCTTCCATCCAATCAAGCATGCTAAAGAAATCATCCAGGCTGCATTTTTCCTTGGTGTCGATGACCTGTTTGTAAATCCGGAAGCCCGAGTCGCCGCTCAGGCGCTGGGTTACTTCCTGCAGGGAGATTTTCAAAGTCGGGGCGGCGGCGTCTTTCTCCGTCGCCTTGAAGATTTCGTCGATCAGGCTCTCCACCTGCTTCTGCATCCATTCGGGGGTGACCAGCTCGGTGGCGATCAGCTTCCAGTCGGCCTGGGTGACGCCGCGAAAATCGATGCGGGCCTCTTTGCCCAGAGCGGTCTGCGAGAGGGCCATCTGCTCGGCGAAGAGATCCGGAAAGCGGGTATAGACGTTCTCATCCTGCAGGGCTTTTTTGTAGACTTCGCTGTCCAGAATGCGCTCACTGGTGTTCAAAAACGGCAGCGCCAGGCACACCAGGATGACAAAGGCGACTCCGCAGAGGAAGGCAAATAAGTTGGTCGTGGTTTTCAGCCAGCCGAATTTGCTGGGAGGCGTCTCTGGTTCGGGCGGGGGATAAACCGGGGTGGGTCGGTATTGCTGTTGGGGATAGGCCGGTGGGGGCGTGTAGGCTGGGGGGGGTTGGTACTGCGGAGACTGCCTCGGCGGCGGGGGCGGAGGCGGCGGCGGCGGT
>JAFGQI010000061.1 GCA_016935755.1 Anaerolineales bacterium | reverse complement strand
CACTCGTCTTCCAGGGCGTAGCGTTTCTGGTTGATGCGCAGGTCATTGTCGTAAATGCGCCGGGCAGCGGCATGGTCCTGGCGTTTCAAGGCTTCCAGCGCCTCGGTCATCGCCTGGTCCACCATGCTGCCCAGGATCAGCACCTGGTCGAGCAATTTTTGTAAGTCTCGTTCATATCTCTCACGTGGCATGGGATCCTCCGCTGTTTATCCGAACCGACCGGTAACGTAATCTTCTGTTTGCTGGTTTTGTGGGCGGGTGAAAATCTGATTGGTAGGACCATATTCTACCAGATAGCCGGCGCGGTCTTCATTCATACTGAAAAAAGCCGTGTAATCGGAGACGCGCGCTGCCTGTTGCATGTTGTGCGTCACTACAATAATTGTATACTCTTCTGCCAGTTCGCGCATCAATTCTTCGATCTTCAATGTGGCAATCGGATCCAGCGCCGAAGCGGGCTCATCCATCAGGATCACCTGCGGAGAGACCGCCAGAGCGCGGGCGATGCACAGGCGCTGCTGCTGCCCGCCAGAAAGCGATAACCCACTCTGCCCCAGCTTATCCTTGACTTCATCCCACAATGCTGCCTTGCGCAAACAGTATTCCACCCACTCATCCATGCTGGGCTGCCCGATGCCGCTTTTAAAACCATTCAGCCGGGCACCCCAGGCGACATTTTCATAGATACTCTTGGTGAAAGGATTGGGCTTTTGGAAAACCATGCCGATACGCCGGCGTACTTCCACTGGATCGACCTCCCGGTCATAGATGTTCTGCCCCAGGAAAAGCACCTCGCCCTCACTGCGCGCAGATGGCACCAGCTCGTTCATGCGGTTGAAGGAGCGCAGCACGGTGCTCTTCCCGCAGCCTGACGGGCCAATGATGGCGGTGACCTTCTTGCGCTCGATGGACAGGTTGACATCCTTGACTGCCCGGAAGTCCCCATAGAAGACATTCAGTTCGTTGGCCTGGATTGCATATTTGGAATTTGAATCTGTAGATACCATGTTCATCTCGATTTCATACGATAGCGGTTGCGCAGCAAGATCGCCACCGCGTTGAGACTGAGCAGCAGCGCCAGCAGCACCAGGATGGCTGCTGCGGCGATATGGTGATACTCTCCCTGCGCCCGTGAAGTCCACTGGTAGATCTGGATCGGCAGCGTGGTGAACTTAGAAAAGGGACTGCTGGGATCGAAGGTGATATAGGTAGCCGCGCCGATCACCACCAGTGGGGCGGTCTCACCGATGGCGCGCGAGACCGACAGGATGGCGCCGGTCAGGATGCCCGGCATAGCATTGGGCAGCACGTGATACCAGATGGTCTGCCAGCGGGTCGCGCCCAGCCCATAGCTGGCCTCGCGCAGCGAGTTGGATACGGCGCGGACGGCTTCCTGGGCGTTGATGATCAAAACCGGCAGCACCAACAGTGCCAGTGTCAGCCCGGCAGACAGGATCGTGCGCCCATTGGCGGTTGTCGGATCGGTAAAGCCAAACACCGCCCCACTGGTCAGCGGCTCGAGGGCGCGCACGAAGATTGCCAGCCCCAGCATACCGTAGATGATCGACGGCACGCCTGCCAGGTTATTGATATTGGTCTGGATCAGGCGGTTCAGCCGGTTGTCGGCGGCATATTCTTCCAGGTAAATGGCCGCGCCGATGCCCAGAGGCATGGCCACCACGATGGTGATCAGGATGGTCAGCAGTGAGCCGAGCAGTGCCGTGCGCACGCCGGCGACCAAGGCATCCGAGGACTGTGGCGAGACAAGAAACGCTGCGTTGAGCCAGGCCTGGAAGCGGATGCTGGCCTGAGGATGCTCCTGCCTGACATCAGCAATGATCTCCTCCCGCCGGGTAAGCGACTCGACCAGCGTCCAGGTACCAACGACGTCCTTGGGCTGCACCACGTCGTCGATGACCACCTGGTACACTTCCTCCCAGCTGCGCTCAGCCAGTGGGGCTTCGCGCTCAAGCTGGCGGAACTTGCCCTTCGAGACGTTATCCTGGATGATGGCGATCAGTGTTTCCTGGTCCAGCTCTTCGATCGGCACGCCGTTCACCGCCAGGCTGGCAGGGTCGATCTTATTATTGATCGCCACCAGACCAAAGGAATCGTTCACCACCGTGTAAAGCAGTAAGGTCAGCATGACCATACCAACCAGCGTGGAAAGTTTGAATACCCTGCGCCAGAATGCCGACCTGCGGTGGCGCTGCCGAAGGTTGGGGGTGAAATAGGGATTCAGGCGGGAGGCGGTGCTTTGGTCGCTCATTCGTAGGTCTCCCGAAAGCGGCGCACGATGCGCTGGCTGATGATGTTCAAACCCAGGGTGATCACGAACAAGAACAGGCCGATGGCGAACAGGCTGTTATAATCGATCGAGTCATAGCTCAGGTCGCCGCCCGAGATGCGCACGATGTGCCCGGTCATTGTCTCGGCGCCTTTGAAAGGATTGAAGGTGAAATTAGGTCCCGCTCCCACCGCGATCGCCACAATCATCGTCTCGCCGATGGCGCGTGAGACACCCACCACGAACGCCGCCGCCAGCCCCGAGATTGCCGCCGGTAGCACCACTTTGACCGCCGTCTCTAGCTTTGTGGCGCCCAGCCCGTAGGCCGCTTCGCGCAGGGCACGCGGCACTGCCGAGAGGGCGTCCTCGCTCATTGATGTGATCAGTGGCAGGATCAGGATGCCCATCACCAACCCGCCGGAGGCCATGTTGTAGATGTTCACCACGTCGTTGCCAAAGATGGCGCGCAGCAGGGGAGTCATAAAAGTCAGCGCAAAATAGCCGTACACCACGGTGGGGATGCCCGCCAGGATCTCTAGCACCGGTTTGAGGATATTGCGCGCTCGAGGGGTGGCATATTCGCTCAAATAAATGGCAACTGCCAGCCCCAGCGGTAGGGCGATCAGCATGGCAATCAGGCTGGTGATGATGGTGGAGTTCAGCAGGGGCAGGATGCCAAATGCGCCGGCTTGCGGCTGCCATTTCGTCCCGGTGAGGAACTCAAGCAGGTCCACCGCCGGATCGCGGAAGAATAGCAGGGCCTCTTTACCCAGCTCATACACAATGCCCAGGGTGGTTAAAATTGAAAAAGCCCCGCAGAAAAATAAAAATCCCTGAATCAGGAATTCCCCGCGCCGTGGACGGCGAAGTAGGGAATTGGCTTCGTTTGTTCGGGAAATCATCCTGATACTCATATCAGCCTTCATTTCTAACTTACCTTGTTTCATTCAACTCATTTGCCGCCTGACAGGCATGGATGTTGGAGCTGTGTAACAGCTCCAACATCCATCGGACAGTAGACAACCACCCTCACCAAAGGAAAGCGTTGGTTATTGGGCTGCCTCCATCCAACTTTGCCTGGCAGCCTCCATGGCCTCCTCACTGGCAGGGAAGTAGCCCACGTCCAGGATCTCATCGTTGACGAAGCTCAAGAAAAAGTT
>JAFGQI010000006.1 GCA_016935755.1 Anaerolineales bacterium | reverse complement strand
GCCAGGGAAATCAGGAGGCTGAAACAGCCGCCTGGTCAGCCTATCTCAATCTTACCGACCAACGCCTGGTTGTTATCCGCGCCCTGCAGCCCGAGAATCTGGATCTCGCCCGCCAGGCAACCCTGGCCTACCCGTATGAATTTTCAGCCAATTTCTGGTACGCCGAACTGCTGGAGAAAGCTGGTGAAGATCAGGCCGCTCTGCAGGCTTACCAGCAGGCCGCCGCAGCGCAGCCTCTCCACGGGTTGACCCATTACCGCATGGGCATGATCTACGAAAAACTGGGCGATCGCCAGGCCGCCCTGCAGGCCTACGACTGGGCCTGCGCCCTGGGCGACCAGGGCAAGAACGGCTGCATTCACGCTGGCTACCTGTACCTGGAGTTTGGTCAGTACGAGCTGGCCGAAAAGCGCTTCCGCACCTCTCTGGTGCAGTTACATAATTTCCCGCCCTCCATAATCGGCCTGGCCCGCGCCCTGCTCGGCCAGGGCCGCACTGCCGAAGCCATCCAACTGCTGCAGCCGCTGGCCAGTGCAGGCAACACAGACGCCCAAGAACTCTTAGCCTCCCTGACTTCCACACCCTGAAATGAGCGATACACTCCAATCTATCCCTGATGCAGACCAAACCTGGACCATGGTCATCCGCCCCCAGCGCAGCTGGTTCGACCTGCGCCTGGGCGAGCTGTGGCAGTACCGCGATCTGGTGCGCCTGTTCGTCTGGCGCGACTTCGTCTCGGTCTACAAGCAGACCATCCTGGGCCCGCTGTGGTATCTGATCCAGCCGCTGCTCACCACGCTGATCTTCACTGTGGTCTTCGGGCGCATCGCCAACCTGCCCACCGACGGCCTGCCGCAGTTCCTCTTCTACATGTCCGGCACGGTCATCTGGTCCTATTTCTCCGAGTGCCTGAACAAGACCTCCGTCACCTTCATCAGCAACGCCAACCTGTTCGGCAAGGTTTATTTCCCCCGCCTGGCGGTGCCTGTCTCCATCCTGATCTCCAACCTGGTAGCCTTCGCCATCCAGTACCTGCTCTTCCTGGCCTTCCTGGCCTACTTCTGGCTGTCCGGCTCGGCCGTGCAGCCCAACCTGTGGGTGCTGCTCACTCCCGTCCTGCTGCTGATGATGGCTGGGCTGGGACTGGGCTTTGGCATCATCGTCTCCTCTCTCACCACCCGCTACCGCGACCTGCGCTTCCTGGTCAGCTTCGGCGTGCAGCTCTGGATGTACGCCACCCCGGTCATCTACCCTGTCTCCTCCATCCCCGAACAGTTCCGCCTGATCATCCTGGCCAACCCGCTCACCCCCATCGTCGAAGCCTTCCGCTACGCCTACCTGGGCGGCGGCACAGTGAATATCTATCACCTGCTGTACAGCTTCGGTTTCATGGTCGTTGTGATGCTGGTTGGCACGCTGATTTTCAACCGGGTGGAACAAACTTTCATGGATACGGTGTAGTGGATAGCTTATAGCTTATAGCTGATAGCTGATAGGAGGCCAGAGATGGCTGAGGATGGACAGCCGGCTTACCGTGATCTGATTGTTTGGAAGAAGAGTTTACAATTTTCTAGCGAAGTCATTGATGCTGCCGAAGCCCTCGATACGCAGCGCAAGCATTACCGCTTGATCGAGCAGCTGGAAGCGGCTGCCACCTCTGTACCCATGAACATTGCCGAGGGGAAAGGACGCCGCTCGAGCAAAGAGTTTATGCACTTCCTCTATGTCGCCCGAGGTTCACTCTACGAAACGATGACTTTGCTGGACATATTTAAAATGCGTGGCTGGATCTCCACCGAGCGCTACGACCACCTCGATCAACAAGCCAACGAAATCGCCAAAATGCTCCACGGCCTGATCCGCTCCCTTTCTGCCCCCTGATCACCTCCCCTCCCGCTATCCCCTATTTGCTATCAGCTATCGGCTATGCCCTACCCCAACCCCTACGGCGACGGCCACGCCGCCGAGCGCATCGTGCAGGTCCTGTTGAATCAGGATATAATCTCCTCAGAAAGGATATAGATGATGGCTGATTCGCACGCCGTTTATTTCTCAGTCGTTGTGGAGAGTAATGAAGATGGTTATCTGGCCACCATCCCAGGGCTGCAAGGGGCGTTTGCTGAAGGCGACACCTTGGACCAGGCGATCTTCAACTGCATCGATGTAGTCAGGCTGATCGCTGCATACCGGGCAGAGCGCGGCGAAAGCCTGGGCTACAACCAGTTCGTTCTGACGCCAGAAACCCGCTTGACTGTCGCTTTCCCTGTCGAACTGGCCTGACATGCCCGAATTACGCGAATTAAATTACCGGCAAATCACCCGCCGGCTGGGTAAGTTGGGTTTCCGTTTTTATCGCCAGGGTAAAGGCTCTCATGAATTATGGGTGCGCGATTCTGACGGGTATGTTATTCCAGTGCCGCACTATAGGGGCAAGAATATCCGCAAAGGCACCATCCGAGCAATTATCCGCGAGATTGGGATAAGTGTGACCGAATTCATGGATTTATAGAACAGCTAGAAAATCCGCAAGACCTATCACCTATAAGCTATCCCCTATCAGCTATCTGCTATGCCCTCCCCCGTCATCTCCGTCGAAAACCTCTCCAAAACCTACCGCCTCGGCCAGCTCAGCGGGCGCACCCTCACCGAAGACCTCAACCGTTGGTGGGCGCGCCTGCGCCGCCGCCCCGATCCTTACCTGAAGATCGGCCAAAAGGATCATGGCAGCCAGGCCGGCGAGTACATCTGGGCGCTCAAGGATGTCAGCTTCACCGTCGAGCAGGGCGAGGTGCTGGGCATCATCGGGCGCAACGGCGCTGGCAAGAGCACCCTGCTCAAGATCCTCTCGCGTGTCACCGCCCCCACCAGCGGCGTGGTGCGGGTGCGCGGCCGGGTGGCCAGCCTGCTGGAGGTGGGCACCGGCTTCCACCCGGAGCTGACCGGGCGGGAGAACATCTACCTCAACGGCGCCATCCTGGGCATGAGCCGCCGGGAGATCGCCGGCAAGTTCGACGAGATTGTCGCATTTGCTGAGGTGGAGCAGTTCATCGACACCCCGGTCAAGCGCTATTCCAGCGGCATGTACGTGCGCCTGGCCTTCGCCGTAGCGGCCCATTTAGACCCGGAAATTTTGGTGGTGGACGAGGTGCTGGCGGTGGGGGATATCACATTTCAGAAGAAGTGTCTGGGGAAAATGGGTGATGTAGCTAAAAGTGGTAGAACAGTTTTATTTATCAGTCATAATATGAGTTCCATTAGCAATTTATGTTCTGAAGGACTTCTATTAGCTAATGGGCAACTTATCATTGCTGGCCCAGTGGATAAAGTGGTCCATTCATATATTGGGAGTGGGGTAACAAAATTTAATGCTATGGAATATTTGGCACCAATATTTCAAAAAAGGCCTTATATCAAGAGAATTACCATATTGCAAGATGGAAATATATCTTTGTATCTAAGAATTGATCAGCCCATTACTATTATGTTTGAACTCGAAACATATGGGAAAAGAGGTCTAGTTATTGGCGTTGCTATACAGAATGAATATGATATATGTGTGCAACACTCAAGTGATGAGTTTAGTGAACACAAGTTCACAGAATCTTCAACGACTAGAGAATGTCTTATACCATCATATGCTTTAGCTCCTGGTAAATATTTCTTAGATGTATCGCTTGGTATAAGAAATGTCGAATTATTTGAACATATTCAAAATATACTATCCTTTGAAGTGGAATTTGTTGGTTTGATGGCGGATCAAACCCAGGCACATAAATGGAAAGGTGTTTGTGGTCCAGGTCTGCTCATCTGGCGATAAGGTAAAACCAAAAATGAGAAGTTTATATAGATATCTAGTTGAAATTATATGGTTGCTCTCCGAATTAGAAGCTGTATTCTCTAAATCATATGGTTCAATACCGATTAGGCGACTATATCTTCGCATGCAAAAAATAAAATATGGCAAGGACATCTGGATTGGTCGTTCATTTCGACTACTAAACCCGAAACGATTAATTTTAGGTGAACGATGTGCTTTAGGAGATAATATTACGATTTCTAACCATACATCTATCGAGATAGGTGATGATTTCTTAGGAGCCAGTGGACTATGCCTGGACTCTGGCACTCATGATCCTGAAACACTTATCCCAGAAACCATACCTATTGAAATCGGACATAGAGTCTGGACGGGAATAAATGTCACAATTTTGGCAGGAGTAAAGGTGGGTGATGATGTTGTAATTGGTGCTGGAAGTTTGGTTAACAAGAATATACCCTCAAATTCAATTGCAGTAGGAGTGCCAGCAAAAGTAATAGCTCCTTTGATACGTGATCCTAATATTAATCCTTGGTCATGGATTTCTAAAAGAAATAAAGGAAAGAAAAAAACTCCCAATCCATAACCTAAAGACAATACCTAATGAGGCATCCAGAAAATGTGATGTCGAAGAATTTTGCCGGTTTATTTTGCTACTCGTCTTTAGACAAATCTAAGGTTCCCGACTATAGGTCGGGTTGAAAATCAGCACTTTACCAATCGAATTTCAAGCCGTTTGAACTGCGGCAGGCGTCTTTCTGACGACAGGATAGCGTTGTTTCAGCGTTCTGTGCCTGCCTTTCGGCCAGCCAGGGGCTTTTCCGCGCAATTTCGGTGGTCGAGCCGGACTGTTGATCAGCGCAAAAATCGACTGAAGGCTCTGCTGCACCCGCTGCGGGGTCAAACGTTGTTGCAGTTTTTGCCACGGCAGTGGTTTGTCTTCCACAATTGGGCGAGCCAGATAGATCATCCAGCAAGCAATG
>JAFGQI010000002.1 GCA_016935755.1 Anaerolineales bacterium | reverse complement strand
GCCTGTCCCGCCGCTCGACCTGACGGACGGTTGGAGCATCGCAGGCCTCTACAACCTCACGCTGGTTGCCCCGTAAACCTTTAGCCTGGTCAAACAGCCATGTTTCGGAGTTCGCGAAACATGGCTGTTTATTTTAAGATATGTGGTGTTTTTTACAGGCTATGCCCGCAAAAACACCACATATCGCCTTCCACCACAGCAACTCCCAATGAACCAATTAGGTGTCGCTGGCTGATTGAAATCGTATGGTAAACTAGCAAAGATAAAGTGACTCTGCGAAAACAGCATATCTAAAGAGGTGATTCATGAAAGTTACAGTCATCGGTGGCGGCTCCACCTATACTCCTGAACTGGTCAGTGGTTTCCTGGCTCGCACCGATGTCTTCCCGCTCAAACAACTCTGTTTGATGGATATTGATGAGGAACGGTTGCGCGTGGTGGGCGGATTCGCCCAACGCATGGTCAAAGCCAAAGGATCGCCTTTTGAGGTTGTGCTGACCACCGACCAGCGTAATGCGGTAGAAGGCGCCAGCTATGTCACCACTCAGCTGCGCGTGGGGATGATGGAAGCGCGCCGTCGGGATGAATATCTGGGGAGACGCCACGGCCTGATTGGACAGGAAACCACCGGTATTGGCGGGATGGCGAAAGCCTTGCGCACGATCCCTGTCATCCTGAGCATCGCCCGCGACATACGCGAACTTGCTCCAGGAGCGCTGTTAGTAAATTTCACCAACCCGGCCGGGTTGGTTACTGAGGCGCTGGCGCGCTACGCACCAGATGTGCCAGCCGTCGGGGTATGCAATGTGGCCATCACAACCAAGATGCACCTGCTCGAATCCCTGGAAAAATCCATGGGGCGCCCGATCGAACCTGAACGAGCTGAATTGAACACCCTGGGGTTGAATCACCTTTCCTGGCACCGCGGTTTCACGATCGATGGAGTAGATCTCTGGCCTCAGATCATAGAGGCTTACATTCAAAACCTGCGTTCTGACCCCGAGCCAGAGTGGGATGCCGGCCTGATTGAAACCCTGCGGATGATTCCCAATTATTACCTTCAATATTATTACTATACCGATCGTAAGCTAGCCAGCCAGGAGAAATGGCCGCCTTCTCGCGCCGATGAGGTGATCGAGGTAGAAAAGACCCTGCTGCTGCAATATGCCAATCCCAGTCTGACCGAGCCGCCCGCCGACCTGATGAAACGCGGTGGAGCGTATTACTCTACGGTTGCCACCCAACTGCTCACTGCTCATTACAACGATCTGGGCGAAACCCACGTAGTGAATATCCGCCACGATGGGGCAGTCCCAGGATGGCCTGCCGATTGGGTGCTGGAAATGCCTGCCCGGGTAGATCGCCAGGGCATCCATCCTTTGCCCGCTGAGCCACTGCCAACAGCATGCTTTGGTCTAATCGCCCAGGTCAAATCATTTGAAATTCTTACCGCTGAAGCAGCTGTTACTGGCGACCGCCAGACCGCCTACCAGGCCATGCTGGCTCACCCCCTCGGCCCTAGAGCCAACCATATCCAGGCCGTGCTTGAGGATTTATTGGAGACTCACCACCAGTACCTGCCCCAATTCTGGCCCACCTCCGGGAGAGCCGCCTGATGTCTGCCTATTTCATGGGCGTGGATGTTGGCTCCACCAAGACGCATGCTCTGATCGCTGACGAAACAGGCCGCCTGATGGGGTTTGGCGCCAGCGGCCCAGGGAATCATGAAGTCGTAGGTTATGAAGGTTTGCAACAAGCCATACAATTAGCAGCAGCCGAAGCGTTGACCGCCGCTGCATTGCATAAAGACCAGATCAGCGGTGCCGGGTTTGGCGTGGCTGGGTTTGACTGGCCCTCCGAGAAAGCCAATACCATTCAGGCAATCGATACACTGGGTTTTTCCGGTGCGGTTGAGGCAGTCAATGATACTGACCTGGGTTTGCTGGCAGGCTCAGAAGAGGGCTGGGGCATCGCGGTGGTCTCTGGCACAGGCACCAACTGCCGCGGGTGGGACCGCACGCGCCAGCGACGAGGGATGGTTACCGGCGCGGGGTTATATATGGGCGAAGCCGCTGGAGCATCCGAACTGGTCTACATGAGCGTGCGAGCTTTATCGCATGAATGGTCGAGGCGCGGGCCGGCCACTGCCCTGGCGCCCGCCTTGGTTAAGCTGACTGGCGCAAAAAACCTGGATGACTTACTCGAAGGATTGATCAACAACCGCTATCAACTAAGTCCATCCGCAGCGCCATTAATCTTTGAGATTGCCGCCCAGGGAGACCGGATCGCACAAGAACTTATCCATTGGGCAGGCTTTGAACTGGGCGAGCAGGTGAAAGCTGTGGCCCGCCAGCTTTCCTTCGAAAACCTGGCCTTCGATGTCGTCATGATCGGTAGTATGTTCAATGGTGGCCCCATGCTGATTGAACCTATGCAAGATAATGTACGTTCCCTGGCTCCGCAGGCGCGTTTCGTAAGGCTGGCTTCGCCGCCAGTCGCCGGCGCAGTGCTGCTCGGTATGGATATTTGTGGTATGCGCACGCTTGAAGCGCGCCAAAACCTGCTGGATCATTTGACGAAGCTCAAATCCCCTCTCTAAAACAGTCACTAACTAGAGAAAGCCATGCACACTCCTGATCTGCTGCTCCTACCCCGGCCAAGAAAAATCGAACTGACTAGAAACACGTATAAATCACCTATCCAAGGGCTGATCGTCCTGGACAGCTGCAATACACAGGCGATATTCCACCTTGCCAGGAAATTCCAAAATGAAATTACTGAACGTTTCGGTTTACGATGGGAGCTTGCAGCGGGCTCGGCTGTGCCGCTCGATCAGGTGCGGCTGGCGCTGAAAGTTGTCCCTGGCAGCACCATTCACGAGCAGGGTTACAACTTGACCATTACATCCGAACGCATCGACGCCGTAGCCCAAACACCAGGTGGTCTTTTTTATGCCGTGCAGACCTTGCGGCAGCTATATCAGCAGTGCGGCGTTGAACTGCCCACCATGCGCATTGTGGATTGGCCCGATTTTCCTCACCGAGGCGTGTTGTTGGATATCAGCCGGGACAAGGTGCCCAGCATGGAAACGATCTATAGCCTGGTGGACCTGCTGGCTTCCTGGAAAATCAATCAGCTGCAGTTGTATACCGAACATACCTTCGCCTATCGCAACCATCCGACAGTCTGGGCAGAGGCATCCCCCATGACGGGTGAAGAAATCCTGGCTCTGGATGCGTACTGTCAGGAACGCTTTATTGAGCTGGTTCCTAATCAGAACACCTTCGGGCATATGAACCGCTGGCTGAAGCATGAGGGATATCGCCACCTGGCAGAGTGTCCGGATGGATGCGATACCCGCTGGGGCCGTTTCGATGAACCGTTCAGCCTGTCGCCCGCCGAACCGGGCAGTCTGGAACTGGCGCGCAGCCTTTTAGATGAGCTGCTGCCGCATTTCAGCAGCCAGCAGGTCAATGTAGGCGGCGATGAGCCAGTGGACCTGGACACGGCACAAGGCCGCAGCGGAAACGCGATCAAGGAACTTGGCGTGGGGCGAGTATATCTGGATTACATCCTAAAAATCTACCGCGAAGTGAAGGCTCGCCAGCGCACCATGCAGTTCTGGGGTGATATTATTATGGAACACCCAGAACTGACCTGCGAACTGCCGCACGATATCATTGCTCTGGAATGGGGCTACGAAGCCGACCATCCTTTCGAAGAACACGCAGCCCTTTTTGCCGCCTCCGGGATCCCATTTTACCTGTGTGCGGGCACTTCCAGCTGGCGCACAATCGCCGGGCGGACCGACAATGCGCTGGGAAATCTGCGCAATGCCGCGATCAGCGGCCTAAAGAACAGCGCGGTTGGTTACCTGATCACTGATTGGGGTGATGAAGGCCATTGGCAGCCGCTTCCCGTCAGCTACCTGGGCTTTGCTTATGGCGCGGCCCTGGCCTGGAGCCTGGAAGCCAATCTGGAGATGGATATCTCTCAGGCCCTGAATACCTATGCTTTCCTGGATTCAAATTCCATCATGGGTCGCCTGGCGTACGATTTGGGCAATATCTATCAGAAGCCAGGCGTCATCATGCACAACAGCTCGGTTCTATTCAATGCCATGCAGGCCCGTCCGGAAACTCTACTTGCCCACTTGCAGAACATAGGAGATCTGGACGAGCTGGCAAGGCGCATCCAAACCACGCTTGAACAAATTGATACCGTTATGGTTCCGCTGGAACGCTCTTACATGCACCGTCCGGATGCGGAACTGGTAAAACGGGAATTTGCGTGGGCAGCCGAGATGCTGCGGCATGGCTGCTGGAGATTGGAGTGGGCCATTGGCCTGGCTCGACATCAGGCAGGAGATGATCTGCGCTTGCGCCTGTCAGACCACGCCGGACAACTCATCGCCGAATATCAAGCCATCTGGCATGCTCGCAACCGCGCGGGTGGTTTCAAGGACAGTGTTGAGCGCATACATAAAATGCGCCAGGATTACTCGATGTAAATGAGGTTATTTCCCCTTTGAGTGAGGTTATCGATGGATTTGTATCTTGCCGACCCAAGTGAAATTCCTCTGCCCCCTGATGAGGTGCGCATTCGTGAATTACGCGCAGAACCCTGGGCAGATGGACAGCGTGTGCGAGTTTATCTGGAAACGGATCCTTTTCAAAAACGCCCCAGCGCAGAGCTGACCATCACCGATGCCAATGGGCAAGAAGTCGCCTCTGCCAGCGTAATCGAAAGCATGGACAGGAAAATGGAAATGACCTTACATCTGCGCAGCAGCCAGCCCCTCGGACCGTACAGATTGCATGCAGTCCTGTATTACGCCACCTTTACGCAGCCTGAAGTTGGGGAACTCGATCTGTTCGATGGGCCACCGGAGCACCAGATCGTTGATTCGCATGAAATCGTCTTTATGGGCAGCAGTTGATCCCTTCAGCACATCCTCATCCAGCCAGATAAGTTTGTAGATTACGTCTGATGTGAAATCAATCATTTGACAAAAACGGGAACATCCCTGAAGATACGAGTACCACCTCAATCTTCGAAAGGAAGTTC
>JAFGQI010000060.1 GCA_016935755.1 Anaerolineales bacterium | reverse complement strand
TCACAACTCCAAGTTTCTACCAAGGGGCGGTTTTGCTCAAGGGCTAAACCGCCCTAATTTTGTCTAAACTCGAGTTATATACCAATGATCAATAAAAACGATGTAGCTCGATAGGCGAACCAGATAGTATCTTGGCGGCGGATCAGGGAGGCGTTCGCCGCCAGCCTCCAGGCAGGCGCACGGCACTTTCAGCAGTGCGCCTTTTACTATTGAGGGTATAATTCGACCGAATTTATACCCTATCATGCTGACAAGAGTTATCAAAACGCCATGACTGAACCGAAAAACTTTCAAGAAATGATCCTGTCTTTGCAGAAGTTCTGGGCGGATTATGGCTGCCTGATCTGGCAGCCTTATTACACCCAGGTGGGCGCCGGCACAATGAACCCGGCGACTTACCTGCGCGTGATCGGCCCCGAACCCTGGAATGTGGGCTATGTCGAGCCGTCCATCCGCCCGGACGATGGGCGCTATGGGGAAAACCCCAACCGCATGCAGATGCACTACCAGTTCCAGGTGATCCTCAAGCCCGACCCCGGCAACCCGCAGGAAATCTACCTGAAATCCCTGCAGGCGCTGGGGATCGATCCGCGCCAGCATGACATCCGTTTCGTGGAAGACAACTGGGAATCGCCCGCCCTGGGCGCCTGGGGTTTGGGCTGGGAGGTCTGGCTGGATGGGCAGGAGATCACCCAGTTCACCTACTTCCAGCAGGCCGGCGGCCTGCTGCTCGATCCGGTTTCAGTCGAGATCACCTACGGGCTGGAGCGCATCGCCATCCCGCTGCAGCGGGTGAGCAGCTTCCGGGATATCCAGTGGAGCCCCAGCCTGACGGATGGCAATGTCAACCTGCAGGGGGAGCAGGAGCACTGCCGCTACTACTTCGAGATCGCCGATGTGGAGCGCCTGCGCCAGATGTATGATCTTTATGAGGCGGAGGCCAACGCCTGCCTGGAACGCAGTCTGGTGCTGCCCGCTCATGACTATGTGCTGAAATGCTCGCACACCTTCAATGTGCTGGATGCGCGCGGCGCGGTGGGCGTCACCGAACGCCAGGCGCTCTTTGGGCGCATGCGCGATCTCTCCCGGCGGGTGGCGGAAGCTTACCTGGCTCAGCGCCAGAACCTGGAGTTCCCCATGCTGGACGAGGAAGCGGAGCAGACACATAAGCAGACACAACCCTCAGCCTCCCGCCCGGCGCTCACGCTGGCCGCCAACCCCTCACCCGCCCCCTTCCTGTTCGAGATCGGCGCGGAAGAACTGCCCGCCGGCGACCTGCAATCCGCCCTGGAGCAGCTGAGAAGCCGCCTGCCGGAATGGCTGGCGGGGCTGCGCCTGGAGCACGGCGAGGTGCGCCTCCAGGGCACGCCGCGGCGGTTGGTGGTTTATGTTTTGGATCTGGCCCCCAGGCAGAGCGACCTGGAGCAGGTGATCAAAGGCCCGCCTGCCAGCCGCGCTTTTGGGCCGGATGGCGCGCCCACCCCCGCCGCCGAGGGCTTTGCCCGCAGCAAGGGCATTGCCCTGGCCGACCTGCAGGTGCGCGAGATGGATGGCGGGAGCTACGCCGCCGCGGTCGTGCGCCAGGCCGGGCGCCCCGCCGCAGAAGTGCTGGCCGAGGCGCTGCCTGGGCTGATCGCCAGCCTGCGCTTCGACAAATCCATGCGCTGGAACCGCAGCAATGTCGCCTTCTCGCGGCCGATCCGCTGGCTGCTGGCGCTGTACGGCGCTGGCGAGACCTGCCAGGTGATCCCGTTTGAATACGCCGGTCTGCAAGCGGGGAATATTACCCGCGGGCTGCGCTTCCTGCAGCCAGAGGAAGCGGCGGTCGACTCACCCGAAGCGTATTTCAGCTTCCTGGCCCGGCAGGGCATCCTGCTCGACCCGGCTGAGCGCCGCGCCGCCATCCAGCGCCAGGTGCAGGCCCTGGCAGCCGATGTAGATGGCATCATCCCCGATGACCCGGCCCTGCTGGATGAAGTCACCGATCTGGTGGAAGCCCCCACTGCTCTGCGCGGCTCGTTTGATGTCTCGCACCTGCAGCTGCCGCGCGAAGTGCTGATTTCAGTAATGAAGAAGCACCAGCGCTACTTCCCGGTGGTGAGCCAGGCCAGCCAGAATACTGCCTCCCCGCGAACAGAGGAACTGCTGCCCTATTTTATCGCCGTGCGCAACGGGGATGGCCAGGGGCTGGAGGTGGTCAAGGATGGCAACGAGCATGTCATCCGGGCGCGCTTTGCCGACGCCAACTTCTTCGTGCGCGAGGACATCAAGAAGCCGCTGGCGGACTACCTGCCTCGGCTGGGCACCCTGATCTTCCAGACCAGGCTGGGCTCGATGCTGGACAAGGTCCAGCGCGTCACCGCCCTGGTGAGTGATCTGGCGCCCATGATCGGGATGGATGTAGAAGAAACCGCCATCGCCCGGCGGGCGGCTGAGCTGTGCAAGGCCGACCTGGCGACCCATATGGTGGTCGAGATGACCTCGCTGCAGGGGCAGATGGGACGCTACTATGCCTTGCGTTCAGGCGAGCCCGAGGCGGTAGCTCAAGCCATCTTCGAGCATTACCTGCCGCGCTCCGCCGGGGATATCACCCCAACCAGCCTCCCAGGGCTGGCGGTCGGGCTGGCTGACCGGCTGGACAGCCTGGTGGGGCTGTTCGCCGCCGACCTGGCCCCCTCCGGCAACCGGGATCCATTCGCCCAGCGCCGCGCCGCCCTGGGGTTGGTGCAGAACCTGATCGCCTGGGAGCTGGATTTCGACCTGCGCCCGGCTCTGCAGGCTGCCGCGGCCCATTTACCCGAAGCTGTCTCAGCACGCGCGGCCAGTCCCGAAGTGCAGGGGGCTGTTTTTGAGTTTATCCTCGAGCGCCTGCGCAACATCCTGCTGGAGCAGGGCCGCCGCTATGACGTGGTGGACGCCGTGCTGGCAGCTCAGGGGCACAACCCGGCCCGCGCCAGCCAGGCAGTCACAGCTCTGGAAGCCTGGACTGCCCGCCCAGATTGGAGCAGCATCCTGCCAGCCTATGCCCGCTGTGTGCGCATCACCCGCGACCTGACTGAGCGCTTCACGGTTGACCCGGCGGCTTTCGCCGAACCAGCCGAGAGCGACCTGTACGCGGCGCTGCTGGCAGCCGAAGCCAGCCCCCGCCAGCCCGGCTCGGTGGACGATTTCCTGAACGCCTTCCTGCCGATGATCCCGGCAGTGAACCGCTT
>JAFGQI010000059.1 GCA_016935755.1 Anaerolineales bacterium | reverse complement strand
GCATAGATGGGAGTGGTTTTCGGGTGGTGCTCACCCCCGAACAAGGCCCTGACGGCGGCAGCCAGAACGCGCTGCACTCGCCGCACCAGGCTCCGGATGGCAGTTTGGTATTTGAGTCGGATTGGGGTGGTGGAGAACTGCTGTGGCGGCTGCCCGCAGGCGGCAGCGCGCCAGCGCTCATCCGCCCTGATCTGACCAATGATAATACCCCCTGCGTGCTGCCGGATGGGCGCATTGCTTCTCTATGGCTGAACCGACCGGGCAACCCTGCCGGGGTGCACGAGATCAAGGTGATGGCAGCGGATGGCAGCGCCTACTTCATGGCGCTGGTGGATGAAGATGTGGTCGACCTTGGCCTGGGCTGCGGCGGCAGGTAAGCGCAGGCTGTTTTATTCCCAAAAGGGCTGGGCAAAGCGCTGCTCGTAGGCGCCGTTCTGCTTGAGCATCTGGTCGAAGTAGGATGTGGCGACCGGCAAACGCAGAAAAAGCCGGAAGAAAGGCCCAGCAATCGCTGGGAAGCGCTCGGGTTTGGCGATCTGCTGAAGGATGGTGGGGTCTAGGCATCCGTTATCCGCCAGGCCCTTGCCGAGCGCCTGCATAGACTGGAACAGTCTATGCGTCATGTTGGGCGGCATGGAACGTAGCCCCTCGCCGCCGCCCTTGACGATGGTTCCCAGGTATGGGCTCCCTAGACGGGAGGACAGTTTTCCCAGGTAGCGTTCTACATAGCGCGAGTGGGCAGCTTCGGGAAAGCCGGACTGCACCAAAAAGCCGATGGGCGGGTTGCTCTGGCGGCCGCACAGCGGTTCCAGCGCCTCGATGAAATGCTTGACGATTCCGGGCATGGCGTCAGTGTAGAGAGGAAAGCCGATCCAGGCGCATTCGGCCGCGGCAAAGGCCTGCACAAACTGCTCCGTATCGTGGATACGATTGATGTGGTGCATTTCGGCCGCTCCGCCAAAGCCTTTGATCAGCTCGCTGAGCAGCAGGGGGGTGTTGCCTTTGCGGCCGCGCGGCGAGCCGTTAAATACGGTCAGGCTATGGGGCGGCGAGATCTGCGCTCCGGGCCGCGCAACCGGGTTGCGGGTGTACAGGTGCTTTCCGGGCGTTGGGTGGGTGACCTGCGCGGCCAGCGCAGCCGGGTTTTGCTCGGTGGTGGCGGCGAATTCCAGGCGGCTCTTGAAGTTGAGGGCGGTGCGCGAGAAGATATCGGTTAGGATGCGTAGATCGTCAGCGTCGGTATCGGCCTCTTTCTCCACCAGCAAGCCCAAGCGCGGGTAACGCGGGTAGCGCTTGAGGTGGTGGGCTTCGCCCTGATCAACCACCATGTAAGGGTGGATCAGCGGCAGATGCTTATCCTGCGCCATTTTTAGCAGGTGCGTCGGGAAGCCCATCTTCAGCGGGGCAGCCCATAGGGTAAAATCGGATTGGATCACGGTGCGGCCTATCTCGACGGATGCGTCGCAGGTGATGCACTGGCCCGGGGTTTTGACCCAGCAGCCCCAACAGCCGATGCAGTAGCGCAGTGGCAGGTCGCGCAGGTCAATCTGGGTGACAAGGTGATTTTCGGCTTGGAGACTGGATTTAAGTTGGGCAAGGTAGTTGTCGAAGTCCGAGGGTTCGGGATTACCGTTCAGGAGGGTGATTTTCATTCGTAGATCCTCACTTTCCAGAACTAAAAGAGTAGCGGATGGCCTTTTTTACGCAGTGATCCACACAATTACCGCATAGGATGCATTCTTGGTGTTCCATTTGTCCCTTTTCAACCATGCTGTTGACATCCAGGCTCATTGGGCAGTAGCGGTTACATAGTTTGCAATCGTTGCATGCCTGGGCGTTGGCTACCAGCCGCAGCGAAGGCCAGGCAAAGCGGTTGCGAATCCAGCGCCCAATGATCATAAAGGGTGCCATCCAGCAGATGGTGTGGCAGCCAGCGCGACGGCCAACGAGCATGGCCAGCCCGACGAACAAGCCTATAACAACGTAGTAAATGATGTATTTTTCTGGCATATCCACCGAAACACCCGATTCTGTCAAATGAAGCAAGTTCACCGTCGTATAACCACCGGCCCGAATCGTCAGCCAGGCGATGATGGATATCCATGGGATCCAGATGAGCCATTTGATCCAGGCGATCTTGGCCGTATGGACCAGGCGGTTGTTGATCGGCTCGGCCAGGTCGCCCATGGCTGCGCCGGGGCAAACCCAACCGCACCAGGCGCGGCCCAGGAACAGCGAGGAGAGGAACATTAGTCCAAACATGACCAGGCTGCTGCTGATAATGCCATTGGCTGCCCCGTGAATGATAATGACTGGCGAGAGAAAATTCATGGTCACTGGGAAAGACAGGAATGCCAACACAAGGATGGCTTTGCGGATGCGCTGGCGGAGGGGGAGTTGCTTGATCATGAGAGACTCCTATTCTGGCGGGATTTGGCCTTGTTTGATCTGGGCGATGACGTTCTCGGCCCATTCCAGGTTGGCGCGCATGTTGCGGATGCCATTATCCAGGGTGAGCATCCAGAAGAAATGCTGGCGCGGGGATTGGATTTCCTCCTGGTAAGGGCCGATGCGGGCAGGCACCTGATCGTACTGGCTGAGCACGGCACGCATGATGGCAGCAAAGCCTTCAAACTTCGCCAGGATCTCTTCGTCGCTGAGTTCCCCGGCGAAGAATACCTGGATCAGTGGAGCGCTGCGCGGCTCATCCATCGGTGAGGGGCCAGACAGCCAGTGCTGCAACTCGCTGCGTCCGGCTTCGGTGATGTGGTACACCTTGCGATCGGGGCGGTCTTCCTGGGGTACCTTTTCCATTTCGGCAAAGCCTTTTTGGGTGAGGCGCGCCAGGGTGCGGTAGATCTGGCTCTGGTCGGCAGGCCAGAAATGGCGCACCGAGCAGTCGAAGATCTTTTTGAGATCGTAACCGGTGTAAGGCTGGTAATTGAGAAAACCCAGAATTGCGTACTCAAGCGACATATTGGACATTCCTTGTATACGATAGGTATAATATACGATCGATCTTATATTAGTCGATTAGGGGCCAGGTGTCAAGGGAAATGGCGAATCATTGATCCGGTCTTGAGAAATTTTCCTAAGATACTGGTCATAGGGTGCATAATCGCGTTATAATAAAACATCGTGTGTGAGGGCCAGCCTGACACAACCCAGGAGCGTGAAAAATGACAGTCTTGGTCGAAAAATTACCGGATGAACCGATCATCGTGGCAGACTTGATTGAGCCAATGGATTACTATAAAGATATCCCAGAGATGTTCGCGCGCATTGTTGAACTGCGAGACACGATTGTGGGCTGCTCCAAATACTATGCTATTATTGATATGAGCGGCATCAAGGCCGATTTTTCTGAAATTGTCTTCTCGTTGAGCGAAGCGCGCAAAGCCAGCAAGAGACGCCTTGTTGAGTTTCCCGTTTCGGTGCACCTGGTAGGTACTGGTGACTTGTTTGAGATGGTGGCGAATGCTGCAGCGCAAGTTCAATATGGTGGATATAAGGCTCCGCTTTATAAAACTCGCCAGGAAGCCCTGGATGCCATTCACACCGACCTGGCAAACGAGAGCGCTTAAGAGTGCTTTGTTGGAGGTGTGTGCGGGCGGCTGATTTCGCCCGCACACACCTCCAACAAGATTTTGGGTACCACCGCACTTAAACGTGGTCATGAGCACCACTTTTGGATGAGTTTTTGAGTAGCTAACGAACGGCGACCGCGCTGGCT
>JAFGQI010000058.1 GCA_016935755.1 Anaerolineales bacterium | reverse complement strand
CTGTATATTTGGGCGCCCGCGCCGCCGGGCATGGATGGGGAGAGCTTTGCCCGCCTGGCGCTTGAAGAAGCCCTGGTCAGCCTGACCCCGGGGATGGTATTCGGGCAGGCTGGGCGCGGCCATGTGCGCATTTCGTTCACTGCGCCGCTCGAGCGGATTGAGCTGGCCATGCAGCGGCTGGCAGATTGGATGGCGAAATGAGCCTGCGTTTTCTAACTGCGGGGGAATCGCACGGTCCGGCCCTGACCGCCATCCTGGACGGCCTGCCCGCCGGGCTGCCCCTGGAGGCAGCGATCATCAACCGGGAGTTAGCCCGCCGCCAGCAGGGCTACGGCGCCGGGCCGCGCATGAAATTGGAGCATGATTCTGTTCAAATTCTGGGCGGCGTGATGGAGGGCCAGACCACCGGCGCGCCGCTGGCCCTGCTGATCGTCAATCAAGACCATGCCCGTTGGAAGGGGAAACCCATCCCGGCTTTCACCACCCCCCGTCCCGGCCACGCAGACCTGAGCGGGGCGATCAAGTACGGTTATGGCGATCTGCGGCCGGCCCTGGAGCGCGCTTCAGCGCGCGAAACCGCTGCCCGCGTGGCGGTGGGGGCGGTGTGTAAACATCTGCTGGCTCAGTTCGGCGTGCAGCTGTTCGGTTATGTTGTCTCTATTGGCGAGGTCTGCGCCGACCTAGAGCGCATCCCGCTGGCTGAGCGAGCCGCCCGAGCGGAGGCCTCTGAGGTGCGCTGCCCCGATCCGCAGGTCGCCCAGGCGATGATCGCCAGGATTCGCCAGATCATGGAGGCGCGCGACACCCTGGGCGGGGTGATCGAGGTGGCTGTCCTGGGGCTGCCGCCCGGACTGGGTTCGTATGCCCAGTGGGACCAGCGCCTGGAGGCGCGCCTGGGGGCGGCTGTGCTGAGTATTCCAGCCATCAAAGGGGTGGAAATTGGCCCGGCCTTCGAGAACACGCGCCTGCCGGGCGCCCAGGTGCAGGATCCCATCCGGCTGGAGGGCGAGCAGTTGGCGCGCCCGACCAACCGGGCGGGCGGGCTGGAGGGCGGCGTCTCTACCGGGCAGCCGCTGCTGCTGCGCGCAGCGATGAAGCCCATCGCCACCACGCTCACCCCACAGCCCACCGTGGATCTGGCGACCGGGCAGGAGCAGCCCACCCGCTACGAGCGCTCCGATTTCTGCCCTGTGCCGCGCGCCGTGCCCATCCTGGAAGCGATGGCGGCCTTCGTTCTGGCGCAGGCCCTGCTCGACAAGCTGGGCGGCGATTCGCTGGCCGAGATGCGCCCGCGCTTTGAACTGCTGCGCCAGGCGCGCCTGCCCGACCTGCCCATGCACGGCGGCGAGCGCCTCTTCTGGCCCGGAGAGACGGATCAGGAACCTGAACCATAGTCCCTTCGTCTAGAGGGTATGAATAGAATTTCATTCCCTCAGGAGGTTTCTCGATGAACCATTTTCGTTTCTATTCCAGACTGCAGATCATCCTGATTGCAGCCATTATCCTCTCGCTGGCGGGCTGCTCATCCCTGCCGGGCGGTCAGCCGGCCTCCGGCAAGGTGCTGCAGTCCCAGCTGGAGCGCCAGAAATCGCCGGATGTCTCCGCAGAAGAGCTGCAGGCGCAGGTCGCCGGGAACAGCGCCTTTGCCCTGGACTTTTACCAGGCCACCCGCGCCGCGCCCGGCAACCTGTTTGCCTCGCCTTACAGCCTGTCGCTGGCTCTGGCGATGACCTACGCCGGGGCGCGCGGCGACACCCAGACGCAGATGGCTCAGACTCTGCATTTCGACCTGCCCCAGGAGCGGCTGCACCCGGCCTTCAACCGGCTGGATCTGCAGCTGGCCGCGCCGGTGCAGGAGGATAAGAATCAGCAGGCCTTCCAGCTCAGCATCGCCAACTCGCTGTGGGGCGAGCAGAGCTACACCTTCTTGCCAGAGTTCCTGGATGCCCTGGCGCTGAACTACGGCGCTGGGCTGCGTCTGATGGATTTCAAGGGTTCGCCCGAGCCTGCGCGTAAGGTGATCAACGATTGGGTCTACCAGCAGACGATGGAGAAGATCAAGGACCTGATCCCCCAGGGCGGTATCGACAGCAGCACCCGCCTGGTGCTGGCCAACGCCATCTATTTCAAGGCCGACTGGCTCATGCCCTTCGCGAAAGAGCAGACCGGCGATGCGCCGTTCACCCTGCTGGATGGCAGCCAGGTCAGCGCGCCGATGATGAGCTATCTCAGGCCGGAAAGCCTGGGCTATGTGTTGGGCAGCGGCTACCAGGCGGTGGAACTTCCATACGTCGGTAATACTGCTTCGATGGTGGTGATCGTTCCCGACCAGGGCAGTTTCGAGGCTTTCGAAGCTGGCTTTGACTCGCCGAAACTGGCGGAGATTATCACCGCGCTGCAGCCCACCATCGTCGCCCTGCAGCTGCCAAAATTTAAATTCGAGTCCAGCTATGGGCTCAAGCAGACCCTGGAGGCAATGGGCATGCTGGTGGCGTTCGAGGCCGGGCAGGCCGATTTCTCTGGCATGGACGGCACGCAGAACCTGTATATTGGCAATGTCTATCATAAGGCCTTCGTCGCCGTGGATGAGAAGGGCGCTGAGGCCGCGGCGGCCTCGGCGGTGGTGATGATGAAAAATTCCATCATGGTAGATATGATCTCCTTGACGGTGGATCGCCCGTTCATCTTTTTGATCCACGACCGGCAGAGCGGGACGATCCTGTTCCTGGGCCGGGTGGTCAATCCGGTTTTATGAGCGGCGACGGCCTGATCTTCCTGTACGGCCCGCCTGGCTCTGGCAAGAGCGCGGTCGGCGCGCAGTTGGCCCGCGATCTGAGCCTGCCGTTTATTGACCTGGACGAGATGATTGTTCAGGCCGCCGGCCGCCCGGTGGCGGACATCTTCGCCGCCGAGGGCGAGGCGGGCTTTCGCCAGCGTGAACGCGCTGTCCTGGACGAGGCAATTGCCCGCGGCCCGGCGGTGATCGCCCTGGGCGGGGGGGCGCTGCTGGATGCGCACAGCCGCCAGCGGGCTGCAGCTGCCGGGCAGGTGATCTGCCTGAACGCCCCTTTGGATGTGCTGGCTGCCCGCCTGGCCACTCAGGCCGGTCTGCGCCCGCTGCTCTCAGGGGAGGCGCGCCCCCAGCTGCAGGCGCTGCTGGCCCGGCGGGCTGATCACTACGCCTCATTCGATCGCCAACTGGACGCCTCGGCTGGCTCTGTGGAGCAGATCGCCTGGGATGCGCAGGTGCTGCTGGGCCGGTATCATGTCTCTGGCATGGGCGCGGGCTATGATGTGCTGATCCGCTCTGGCAGCCTGGACGATCTCGGACAGGCCATGCTGCGGCGCGGGCTGCTGGGGCCAGTGGCCCTGGTCAGCGATGAGAATGTCGCCCGCCTGTATGCGGATCGGGTCAGCCAGGGGCTGCGTGCGGCTGGATACACTGTCCACCTGGTGCTCCTGCCGCCGGGCGAGCAGTTCAAGACGCTTGAATCGGTCTCCGCGCTGTGGCAGGCCTTCCTGGCAGCCGGTTTGGAGCGCAGCAGCACGGTTGTGGCTCTGGGCGGAGGGGTGGTGGGGGATCTGGCTGGATTCGCGGCAGCGACCTATCTGCGCGGCGTGCCCTGGGTGACAGCGCCTACCTCGCTGCTGGCGATGGTGGATGCCAGCCTGGGGGGCAAGACCGGAGCTGATCTGCCGCAGGGCAAAAACCTGGTAGGCGTATTCTACCCACCCAGCCTGGCGCTGGCTGACCCGGCGGTGCTGGCGACCCTGCCGCAGGCCGAACTGCGCAGCGGCCTAGCAGAGGTGGTCAAGCACGGGGTGATCGGCGACCCGGAATTGTTCGAACTGTGCAGCCAGCCATGGCAGGCAGTATTAGCCAATATGGATGAGATCGTGCGCCGGGCGGCGGCGGTGAAGGTGCGCGTGATCCGGATTGACCCCTTCGAGCGAGGCGAGCGGGCCGCGCTGAACCTCGGGCACACCCTGGGGCATGCCCTGGAAGTGACCACAAACTACCAGCTGCGGCATGGCGAAGCGGTCTCCATCGGGATGGTCTTCGCGGTCCGGCTGGCGGAGAAAATGGGGTTGGCGCAGGCCGGTCTGGCGGGACGCCTGGGGCAGGTGCTGGGCGGCCTGGGCCTGCCACTGGAGATACCCTCAGACCTGGATCGCAAGCGCATCCTGGCCGCGTTGCAGCTGGATAAAAAGCGCAGAGCGGGGAAGCTGCGTTTTGTGCTGCCGCTGCGGGTGGGTGAAGTGCGCTGGGGGGTGGAAATAGAAAACCTGGTCAGCACGCTTCTGCTGCCAGGTCAGCCTTAATCACACCTGCCTCCCACCAGCTCCAGGCAAGCCACCCTGGAACGGGTAGCCCGCCGCCAGCGGGAGGCAGGGAGGTTGCATAATCTATTCGCTAAAATTTTGATTATTCCAGATACTGCCGGAGGTTGACCTCTTCGTTTCCCAGCAGGCGCAGATCATTGTTCAGCGCGTCGATGAACACGCCAAACGCGCCGCGCTCGTAGGAGTGGGGATAATCCGCCTCGATCACCAGATCGAAATCCTTATCCACATAGCAGCGGCACACACCGGCCTTTTGATTGAAGGTGTTCAGGCACTCAAGCACCGATCCCCGGCTACGCTTGCCCAGGGGATTGATCCCAAAAAAGGCAGTAAACAATACACCAAAGCCAAGATCTTGCAGCACCAGGTTGAAATATTTCTGGTGCCTGGCTGCAACATGTTTATCCTTGCGGACGATCTCATAACCCAGGAATTCCATGTGAGTCAGGATTTGATTTAGAACTGCTTCAGACATGAAGGCGCTCCTTTCGATATGTGCGTGATGGGTAGATTTTATCAGACAATGGCCGAGTTTGCCTTATCAATCTATCCTGGCTGTGCCTGAACCATCTGGTCACTCTTAATATACTTGATGATGGATGAAAAAGCAATAGGCTTTCTCGATCGGATTTGGGATACAATATCCTGTGTATCTATTTTCCATTTGGAGATGAAAGCAAAGGAGGCCGATGAAGCCAGTCCTGGTACTGCACGGGCCGAACCTGAATCTGCTGGGCGAGCGCGAGCCTGGGGTTTATGGCAGCTTGAGCCTGGACGAGATCAACCAGCGCCTGGTGGCACATGGTCAGCAGCTTGATCTGGAGGTGCACACCTTCCAGTCCAACAGCGAGGGCGCCCTGATCGATGCGCTGCATGAGGCGCGGGGCTGGGCCAGGGGCGTCGTTTTCAACCCCGCAGGCTACACCCATACCTCCGTGGCGCTGCGCGACGCGGTGGCTGCCATTGGGCTGCCCGTTGTGGAAGTACATCTCTCGAATATTGATGCCAGGGAAGAATTCCGCCAGCGATCATTCGTAGCCGCCGTTTGCCTGGGGCGGATTGCTGGGTTTGGCTGGCGTTCGTACGTATTAGGACTGCAGGCGCTGGCTGGCGTTCTGGAAGACCAAATTTCCAGTTCCTGAAGATCACTCTTCGATATCTTCTTCGATATCGAAGAAGAGCAGCATCGCCGCTGCGCCCTCGGTAGAGTCCCGCATCTCGGTTACCCTGCCTAAATAAAGATCGTCTCCATTTTCATCGTACCCAAAGACTTCGCCCTCTTCGGTGACGTAGCCGATCTCTTCATCGTCGTCTTCATAGCTGCCCACAATGGCGCCATCATCTTCGATCCAGCCCATCAGACCATCATCTTCATCGTAAACTTCCCCCTCCTCGTAATCGACGTAGCCGACATAACTCTCTGGCTCTTCCTCCAGATTGTATACCTTGCCATCTTCGGCGATTCGCCCGATCAGCTGCCCATCTTTGCCAGGTACGTCGCGGTATATTTGGATTACCATTTTGTGCGCCTCCATCTCTATATCACCACCAGTGGTTGGCGTAAATTGTACTCTAAAAAGTTGAGTTGGATCAGCGAACTCACATGAATTTGGGCGATTTTAAGGCACGGTTTGGTTTACAGCTGCCCCGATTCCCCCCAGTTTTCCAGGCGCTTCTGGTAGCCGGGATCCTGGTAGCGCTCCAGGGCAAAGGCAGGCGCGTAATCTGGCAGCGCGCCGTGGGCGACATACGCGGCGAGCAGCTCCGCCGCTCCACAGCAGGCCATCATGCCGAAGCCGGACAGCGCCCCGATCACATAGGCGCCTTCCACCGGCAGCCTGCCTACCAGCGGGCGATTTTCGCGCGTGCGGGTGTAGTAGCCGCCATCGATGCGCGGCCGGGCGAATTTGCCATAGTATCCACGAAAACCAGGCACCATGCGGCTCAGCCCGCGCAGGGCAATTTCGGGATATTGCGGGTCAGTTGGGAGGGGGAATTCAACCTCCACCCTGGCGTTATGGTATTCCCACAGCATGAGAATCATCTGGCTGCCAGAGCCGCCTTCTGGGCGGGTGTGCACGCCGGATGGCAGGGTTTGCAGCAGCCAGGTCAGCTGTGGATCTTCGGCGATCGCCTGGCGTTCTTCTTCAGACCAATCCAGCTCCTGGGGATCCGTCCAGATCAATAAGGGCGAGCGACGGAGCACAACGCCCAGCGGGTCGTTGATGGCGGCTTTGAGATGCAGTTCATTGTACACTGGCAGATCGATTCCCAGCATGCGCGCCGCTTCCGGCAGATAGGGGCCAGCTGCCAGGACAAGGCAGTTGGTCTCGATCCGGCGGCCATCCGCCAGCAGGACAGCCTGAACGCGCTGCTTGCGCTTTTCGACCTCCACTACTCTGCCGCTGACAAAGCTGGCGCCGTGCAGGCGGGCCTGCTCGAGGAAATACATACCCAGCTGCTGAGCGCTGAACCAGCCCGCCCGGCGCACATGCAGCGCCGCCACGATCGAACCGCTCAGGCCGGGGAAATTCTGCTGGATCAGGGCCGGATCGAGCAGCAAATCGGCGCCGCTGAGGCCCTGGCGGTAGCCTTCCGCCTGCGCTGGAATGTAGGGCGGCTCGCTCGGCAGCCCGCGCTGGATGCGCAGCGGCCCGGCGCCTAGCCGGGAGATGGCTTCTGCGCTCTGCTGGATGGTGGGGATTTTTGCCGCTTCGGCGGTGCAGTATAAATAACCGCGCCGGTTGAGGTGGAAGACATTGTTGCTGATCTCGGCTAGTTCCTCCAGCAGATCGATGCTGCGGCTGAGCAGGGCGACCATGGCCTCGTCGGGCCACCAGTTGCGGTAGCATTCCGTCGAGTGGTCGCTGGTCAGACTGAGCGGCGGCAGCTCATCCACCAAAATCACCCGCTGCACGCCCTGGCGAGCCGCCAGGAAATAGGCCGCGCTCACTCCGGCGATGCCCGCCCCGCAGATGACCACCTCCTCCTCAGCAGGATAGGCGCTGCTCATTGAGCATCACCCACTTCGACATAGATGCGTTTGTTGATTTTGCCCTTGCTCTTGTAATCGACGATGTGCATGTGCCCAACCTCTGCCGTATTGTGCACATGCGTACCACCATCGGCCTGCAGGTCAAGCCCGACGATCTCGACCACCCGCACCTGCAGGATGCCCTCGGGCAGCAGGTTGATCTTGGTGCGGATGAGATCGGGGATTTTAAAGGCTTCGTCGCGCGGCAGAATCGCCGTATGCACCGGCAGGGCACGGGCAATTTCCAGGTTCACAGCTTGCTGGATCTCCTCGACCAATTCGTGGTGCATGGTTTCGAATTCAAAATCCATGCGGCCCTGCAAGGGATCCATATCGCCTCCGGTGACCGAAGCGCCGTAATCGCGGAAGATGACCCCGCACAGGATGTGCATGGCGGTATGGGTGCGCATGAGCTGGTAGCGGCGCTCCCAATCCAGGTGCCCATGCAGGCGCGCACCAACGGGGGGTAGAGCCGCCTCGCCTTCCACATAATGAACGGCCTGGCCTGCGATTTTCTTCACCTTCTTCACCGGATATTGGATCTCTCCTGCCGTCAATAGGCCGTAATCGCTGGGCTGCCCGCCTCCTGCAGGGTAAAAGGCGGTGCGGTCTAAGATGATGCCGCGGTTCTCCTCGTCCAGCTCGATCACCTGGGCGTCGAATTCGCGCAGGTAGCTGTCGGTTTGATAAAGCAGGTCGGTCATGTTTCTATCCTTTCTGCAGGTCTGCAAGCCGATCGAGAATGATCTTTTTTGCAGCTGCCCAAATCGAGTAAAATGGTAATGATGATGCCCTGGCATCCGATTATATATCGGTATCGAAGCGTATTTTAACCGATCTTTGCCTGGATTACCTGGTTCACTGGCTTTAATACACCCAAACAAAACCAAACGCAGTTTGATGAGGAAGGTGAAGGATGCAGCAAATTCAGGACTATATCTCTCGGGTTATCCAAAATGTGGAACGGGTGATTGTGGGAAAACGGGAGGTGATCGAGCTGCTGATGGTCGCTTTGCTGAGCGAAGGGCATGTCCTGCTGGAGGATGTCCCGGGAACTGGGAAAACCATGCTGGCGCGCTGCATGGCTACCAGTCTGGGAGGGTCGTTCAAGCGCCTGCAGTGCACCCCCGACCTGCTGCCCAACGATGTGACCGGGGTATCGATATTCAACCAGCAGAATTCGCAGTTTGAATTCCGCCCCGGGCCGATCTTTGTCAATATCCTCTTAGCCGATGAAATCAACCGAGCCACACCCCGCACCCAATCGGCCTTGCTGGAGGCCATGCAGGAGCAGCAGGTGACGGTGGATGGTTTGACTCGTCCCCTGCCGCGGCCTTTCCTGGTGATGGCAACCCAAAACCCCATCGAGTATGAGGGTACCTTTCCGCTGCCAGAAGCGCAGCTGGATCGCTTCCTGCTCCGCCTGCCGGTTGGCTATCCCACGCAGAAAGATGAGCAAACCATCCTGGTAAATTTGCAGCGCGAACATCCCATCCTGAACTTGCGCCCGGTCGAGTTTGATCCTGCGGATAATCCGCAGGGCCTGGACGGTCTAGGCCTGCTGCTGGAGATGCAGAAGAAAATTTGGGATATCCATGTGGATGACTCACTGCAGCAGTATATTGTGCGCCTGATATCAGCTACCCGCAGCCACCCTGATCTCGCCCTGGGAGGCAGTCCACGCGCCAGCCTGGCTTTATTCAGAGCCTCGCAAGCCCTGGCTGCCATCCGCAGCCGTGACCATGTGATTCCAGATGATATAAAGTACCTGGTACCCTACATTTTGACCCACCGGATCATACTCCGCCCAGAGGCGGAACTGCGCGGGCGCGCTGCTGCAGCGGTGCTGGCAGATGTAACATCGAATACGCCTCTTGATCTTGAAGAGCATGGGTGAGTATTTTTTCTTCTTTCTATTCACCCTGCTGGTGGTGGCCATCATCCTGGGGGAGGATTACGTCTTCACGCTGCTCTATCTCTTTTTCGGCGCGTTCATCTTCGGGCGATGGTGGGGGCAGAGAACCCTGTCCGCTCTGCAGGTCAGGCGCAGTTTTACCAACCGCGCCTTTCTGGGCGAGAAAATTCGTGTCAGCCTGCAGGTGAGCAACCGCGGCTGGCTGCCGGTGCCGTGGCTGCATTTGCGCGAAAGCCTGCCGCACGAAGTTTACCCTCTGGGGCATTATCAGCGCGTGACCTCGCTGGGTCCGAAGGGTTCATTGAGTGTAGAGTATGAAGTCGATTGCCGCAAACGTGGTTATTATCCCATTGGGCCTCTGGAGATGTTTTCTGGGGATGTGCTGGGCGTTGTCTCGACCCAGGCGCGCGCTGAAAAGCCGCAGCATTTGACCGTATATCCCAGGATTATCCCGCTGTCAGGGATCAATCTGCCCTCTTTCGCTCCGCTGGGCACTTTGCGCCACCGCCAGCCGATCTTCGAAGACCCCAGCCGGGTGAGAGGCAAGCGCGATTATGTTTCCGGCGATTCGCTTCGCCGGGTAGATTGGAAGGCTTCTGCCATCACGGGACGCTTGCAGGTGAAATTGTTCGAACCCTCGATCGCGTTAGAAACGGCTATTTTTCTCAACCTGAACACGGCGGAGTTTGATCTGCGCTCTCGCTTTGACGCTGCAGAACTGGCAATTATCGTCGCGGCTTCCCTGGCGAACTGGATCGTGAGCGTGCGCCAGGCGGTGGGCCTTGCCACCAATGGTCACGACCCGCAAGCAGACTGCCAGACGCCTCCCGCGGTGCCGCCTCGCCGGGGCAGGGGACACCTGCTGCGCATCCTGGATGTCCTGGCGCGCATTCAGGCGGCGGAGAGCGAGCCTCTGGTGGCCCTGTTGCAGCGTGAGATGCACAACCTGACCTGGGGAACTACCCTGATCGTGATTACCAATCGGATCGATACGGCTTTGTTTGACGGTTTGTTCCAGGCGCGCCGCCGGGGGTTGAATGCTTTTCTGCTGCAGGTTGGCCCGACCTCTGGTTACAATGAAATCCGGCGTAAGGCGGAATATTTCGGTTTCCCTATCCATCAGGTCTTGAACGAAAAAGACCTGGATGTATGGCGCAGGAATTAGCAAATGGGAATGACAGCACTCGGAGAGCGCATCACAGGCAGCCGCTGGAGGCCAGGCTGAGCATGGCAGAGACGAAGACAGTCCCGCCTCTCTTATGGAATGAACGCGTCTCAACGCTGGCAAATATGATCCTCACCAGCCTGATGATGGTATGCCTGGTGATCAGCCTGGTGCAGATCGGCGAACTGCTCAACCCAGGTTGGGATGGCGCTTACTTAGTTATCCTGGGCTTTGTGGTCGCCCTGGAATCCATGTACGCCATGCGGTTCTTAAAGAATTACAGCTTCCTGGAGCCGGGCTGGCTGCTCTATCGCCTTGCGGAGTGGGTGATTATCCTGGCAGCCCTCAAGGCGGGTTCGTACCTGGATGCCGGGGCGGGGCAGCTGTGGTTTGATCTGCCGAAATGGCAGCAGAATTTCTGCCAAAATTTTCTAACCCTTGAATTTATCCTCGGCATTATGGTCATGCTGCTGGTCTGGCTGTTGAGCTACCAGTTTTCTGCCGAGCTGATGCTCCTGGAAGTAGACGAGAAAGTGCTGCGGGTGGAAGAGGAGAGCGGCATCTTTGAGGTCCGCACGGCGATTCGCGACCGTCTGGTGCAGATGATCCTGTATATTGGGGTTGGTATGACCTTGCTCGCCGCCCTGTTACGTTCACAGGCCTTCACCAATTGGGTTGAGCTGCCTTTGCTGCGCTCCGGGGTGCAGAATCTGGTGATCTATTTTTTGCTGGGCCTGATCCTGCTCAGCTTGACCCAGTTCAATCTGCTGCGCGTCAGCTGGATCTTTGAACGACTGCCGGTAGATCAGGATATCGCCCGGCGCTGGATCGGATACAGCCTGGCGTACATTGCCTTGATCGCCTTCATCTCCAGCTTGCTGCCGACCGGCTATACCATCAGCTTCCTGACCATCCTCAACTACCTCAGCCTGATTTTCTCTGCCCTGATCAGCCTGATCCTGCTGATTCTGATCTCGCCCATATTTATCGTTCTTGGCTGGCTGGCGGGCTTGTTGGGGGGATCCGCCCCTGGGACGCCGCAGATCCCGCAGATTCAACCGTTCACCCCCCAGCCCAGGCCAGAGCAGACCCCAGTCAGCTGGTGGGAGGTGCTCAGTTCCCTGCTCTTCTGGGCTGTCTTTCTGGGGGTGATCGGATTTTCGATTTACTACTACCTGCGCGAAAACCGGCAGCTGTGGCTCTCACTCAAGAAGACGCCCCTGGTGTCCATGCTGGTGCGTTTCTGGGAGTGGCTGCGAGCATGGGCGGGTGATATGAACCGCCAGGTGACCCTGGCAGCGGGAGAAGGCTGGCAGCGCCTCCGCCAGCGCTTTTCACGCCAATCGGCGCAGGATGCCTGGAGATATATCAACCTGCGCAGCCTGACTCCTCGCCAGCGTATTCTGTTTTACTTCTTAGCCCTGGTGCGCCGCAGCGGCGAAAGAGGCATTTCTCGCCAGCCATCGCAGACGCCCTATGAATATTCAGCCGTGCTTTCGGAAGCGTTTCAAGCTAACCTGGCCGCGGGCGACTCCAGGGAGAAACTCGATGTGCCAATCTTACTGGAGTCCGAACACACCGGAGAAGAAAGTGAGATCATCGCCGACATTACAGGCATGACGGAACGATTTGTTGAAGCGCGCTACAGCCGCCATCCGATATCCGACCAAGAAGCCGGAAGGGTGAAGGATACCTGGCAGAAAATCCGCCAGGCGCTGAAAAGAGTTTTTCCACCTGGAAAGGAGCGTTAGTTCACCATGGACGAGCTGGTTTATTTCTATCCCGAAGGGCATGAAGCTCACCAGGAAGCCGGGCACCCAGAAAGACCGGCGCGGATTGAAACTATTCGCCAGTGGCTGCAAGAGGCGGGCTGGTGGGATCAATATCCCCATTTAGAGCCGCTGAACCTGTCAATGGAGTTTTTATCCACCATTCACACGCCGGAATACTTGAAGCGGCTGGAAAAATTTTCCGGGCTTGCCCTGAGCCTGGATGGGGATACCTACACCACCCGCGCTTCCTGGCAGCTGGCTCTAAATGCCGCCGGGGGTTCGGCGGCGGTCGCTGGGGCAGTCTGGCGAGGGCAGGGCCAGCGCGGCTTTGCCCTGAATCGCCCACCCGGTCACCATGCAACTGCCAGCGCCGGAATGGGCTTCTGTCTGCTGAATAACATCGCAATCGCCGCTCAATATGTGCTCAAGCATCCGTTGGAAAACGCGCCCAATGCGCGCAAACTGGCGATCGTTGACCTGGACCTGCATCACGGCAATGGGACACAAGATATATTCTGGGAACGAAATGATCTGCTGTTCATCTCGACGCACCAATCGCCGCTCTATCCTGGTTCTGGCAGCCTGGAGGAGCGCGGCGCAGGCGAGGGCCTGGGATGCACCGCAAATTTCCCACTTCCGCCAGCCACCGGCGATACAGGGTATCTGACCATCATGGAAGGCTGCATTCTCCCGCTGCTGGACCGCTTTGCTCCCGAAATGGTGCTGGTGGATGTTGGCTTTGACCCTCATTGGCGCGATCCCCTGGGGCATCTGCGCCTTTCTGCGGCTGGTTATGGGACATTAATCTCCCGCCTGACCGGCTGGGCAGATCAGCATTGTGATGGTAAGATAGCCCTCTTTACCGAAGGCGGTTATGATTTAGAGGCAGGGGCTGCCTGCGCCCAGGCTGCGGTAGCGGCCTTATTGGGGCAGCCCTGGGAGGATCCCATTGGGCCTTCACCACGCCCGGATGGCGAATCCTGGTGGATGGTTTATCAAAAAGCCAGGGAAATCTGGCAGTTATCCTGAATTTATCTTTCAGCTGAAGCCGGGCTGGTCAGGCGATGATTTCCAACAAATAAATGATCTATCATGGCCTTGCCAGCCGGGTTCAGGTATAAAAAACAAAAAGGAGCAAAGCATGAACGACCAGTTGGCGGTGTTTATTGATTTTGAAAATGTTGCCCTGTGGGCCGAGCGGGAGTTCTTCGATTTTGAAGTGACCGATTTAATGGAGTATTTACAAACCCGAGGCCCAGCAGTGGTAAAACGGGCTTATGCCGATTGGTCACGTTTTACCCGCTACCGCGATGAGATGATGAACAACTCCATCGACCTGATCCAAATTTACAGCGTTCGTACCGGCAAGAACCGGGCAGATATCCGCATGGCGATTGATGCCTTCGAGATCGCTCTGACGCGCTCACAAATCCATACCTATGTTATCGTTTCGGGTGACAGCGACTTCAGCCCGTTGGCGGCTAAACTGCGGGAATACGGGCACTACACGATCGGTATTGGTCCCCGCTCTGTTACCCATGATTTGTTGGTCAAATCATGTGATGAATTTATCTATCTGGAAACTGCCCTGGGCGAACCCCTTGATCTGGTGGACCAATCTTGTATCGAGATCGAGCAAGCGCGCAATTTGCTGGTCAAGGCGATACAGGTGCATGGTCAGCGCGGGGATGTCCCGGTCTTGGCTACCCGTCTCAAGCAAACCATGCTGCTCATGGACCCGGCCTTTAACGAGGCCAACTTCGGTTATGCCCAGTTCAAGAACTGGTTGGAAGACAACCGTGACCTGCTGAAACTCTATATCAATGATCTGCAGCTGTATGTCGCCCCTCCCGACTACAGCGCCGCCAGCGACCTGGAAATGGTGCCAAGTGATCCAGAGCGCGCAGCCACGCAGCTGATGGCTCAAAAAGTCGTGCCAACCGCTATGCCAGCGCGCCCCACCCTGGATGCCCAATACCGGCAGCTATTTGTCCGCCTAAAAGTTACCAATGTGGACCTGCCCACACGCCGGGATGTGTTGCGCGATATCTATCGCGAACTTGTCGAGCACCCGGATGAATATTCTCTGGAAGACCTGCTTGAATCTATTCAGGATCGTTATGATGCCCAAGGGTTGATTCGCACAGCCTCCACCTTGCGGGAAATCACGCAACTGGCCTTTCGCCAGCAAGCCTTTGCCTTTGGAGATCAAGCGGCTTCCTTTTTCACTCCAGTCAGGTTGACCTCAGGAATAGAAAGTGAAGCGGATTTTATTGGCCGGGCAGAATCTGATTTTGTGTTTGCTGTGATCCGCTCGGGATTAGAAATTGATCTGGAAGAGCTGGCTTATCTGCTCTTGAACGATCGCAACCAGGCGGATTATGTGCAGACCCTGCTGGAGGATTTGCGCCAGCGAGGCCAAATTAACCGTAAAGGCAAACACTATACTTTGCCAGGACGGGGTGTAATCCCGTTTGAGAGCGAGCCGACGCTGCGCATCCTCATCCGGGATATGGAACAGGCGGAAATCCCTGCTAATCTTCAGCCTGGAGCAGAAGTCGCCCGCTCCCTGGCGAAAAAAGCCATGGTGCAGCGTTCGCAGGATTTTGCCGCTTCGAGCAGCACCTACCTGCTGGCTTGCCGCTTACAGTGGGATGCGGTCGAGAAAGGGGAGCCAGGCGCAAGCCTCGAAGATCTGCGCTGGTATATGGCTTCCTATGCCTCGGCGATTGCTGGCAAGCTCTCGCAGGTGAATCACGATTATGCTGGCGCCCGGCCCTATTACCTGGCCTTCTTCACCCTGGTGCAGGAAGAAGACCCGCTTTGGGCACGCATGCGCGGCCTGATCAATCCGATGCTGGCTTATTACTGGTCGAACGCGGGCAGAGAATTGGATATCAATGTCAGCACCTGGAACCTGAGCATGTCGTCCCCGGCGCAGATCGCTGTGTATGCTGCCACTCACCCCAATCCGGATTTACGCAAATTGTGGCAGAGAATCACCCTTGAGCTGGCGCGGGTCAACCCCAGCTTGCTGCGCAGGATCTCCAACCAGCTGATGCTGAACCGGGCGGATTATCCGGATTATCCGCGCGTCGCCGAACAAATCGAGAGTATTCTTTCTGGTGTGATCCAGGCTTAGAACACAAATTATCGTTATCAACAAGGAGATAGGATGAGCACAATTTCATTACGTTGGGTGGAAGGGCATATGATGGTAGCCAGTGACTCGCATGGTCACTCGATTGTGGTCGGGAGTTCACCGGACCCTCAGTTCGAATGGATGGGGGTCAAGCCATCTGACCTGCTGTTAATGGCTGTGGCAGCCTGCGCGGCGTACGATGTAGTCGAGATATTGACCAAGCAGCGTGAACCCCTGGAAGACCTGAAAGTAGTCTGCACCGGGGATCAAATGCCGGATCCGCCCTGGAAATTCACTCATATCCACACACACTATATCGTCCGAGGTGCAGTCAGGCCAGAGAGAGTTGAAAAAGCTATCCGGCTCTCGGAGGATAAGTACTGCTCGGTGACCAACACGCTGCGCCCGACCGTGCAGGTGACAAGCGACTTTGAGATTCTGACCTGACCATGCTGACGGATCGTTTTGAGCAAGCGCTGCTTTACGCCGCCAGGCTCCATCGAGAGCAGAAACGCAAAGGGTCGCAGGTGCCCTACCTGGCTCATCTGCTGGCGGTAACCGCGCTGATCCTGGAAGCAGGAGGGGATGAGGATCAGGCCATTGCTGGTTTGCTGCATGATGCGGTCGAAGACCAGGGCGGCTTGAAGACCCTGACACACATCCGTGAGCAGTTTGGCGAGCGGGTGGCGCGCATCGTGGATGGCTGCAGCGACTCGGATACCCTGCCGAAGCCGCCCTGGCGGCAGCGCAAAGAGCAGTATCTAGAGCATCTCAGGACAGCTGCTCCAGAAGTGCTGCTGGTCTCCCTGGCGGATAAGGTGCATAATGCCCGTTCGATTCGTGAAGACTACCAAACCCTGGGAGAGCCGATCTGGGAACGCTTTACTGGCGGCAAAGCAGGCAGCCTGTGGTATTATCACAGCCTGGCGGCTATTTTTCAGCAGGTCTATCCCTGCCCGCTGGCGGATGAACTCTCTATAGAGGTGGAACTGTTGGATAGGATTGTGAGAAAATGATCGGAATTTGGAAGCCAGATAGAAATATCCGGTATAATTAGAATATGGAAAATCGAAGCGACCCCTCCCAGGAAACGCCTCCTCCTGAGGCGGCGCAGGAGATGCCTGCCCTGCCTGCTGGCAAGACCGCCAGCGAGCCCGCCGAACGGCAAGATTTAACCCCTCAACAGAAGAGGGCGCTGATCATTGGAATCGTCGCGGTCGTCTTAATCTTCGTGCTGCTCATCGCCAGCGTGATTTTCCTGCTGCGCGCTCCGGCTGAGACGACCGCTCAAATCAGGGATGTTTTTCTGATCTTTATGGCGCTTGAATCGCTGTTTCTCGGCCTGGCGATGGTCATTCTGATGATCCAGCTGGCGCGCCTGATCAATTTGCTGCAAAACGAGATCAAGCCGATCCTGGATTCGACCAATGAAACTGTCAGCCATCTGCGCGGCACAACGGTCTTCTTGAGTGAGAACTTGGTCGGTCCGGTGATCAAGTTGAACGAGTATCTGGCTGGGCTCAGCCAGTTTTTTCAGGTGATTGGATTAGTACGTAAGTCATCAAAACCTAAAACACCCCCAAAAGGAGAATAATCATGTCAGACAATGATGATTTTGGCACATTTTTGGCAGGTTTCATCGTCGGTGGTCTGGTGGGAGCGGCGGTAGCCATGCTCTTCGCACCTCAATCGGGTGAAGAAACTCGCACCTTGATCCGCGATAAATCCATCGAACTCAAGGATCGCGCCGTGGTTGTCGGTCAGGATGCGCGCTCCCGCGCCGAGAAAGCATTGGTAGAAGCCCGCACCCAGGCAGACACGGCGATCGAAGAACTGCGCCTCCGCTCAGAAGAGTTTGCCGAGGCGACCAGGGCGAAAGTCCAGGAACTGCAGGAACGCGGCCAGGTGGTGCTGGAAGAGGGCAAGACGCGCCTGGGCACCGTTGCAAAGAAAGCCCCCACCCCGCCGCCCGCTCCGGAAGAACTAGCTGCGAGCGAGCCCGAGGCGGCCTGAACATACCGGTATTGACTGGTCTTACCCCGCTGTAAGGCGGGGTGAATTGATTCGAGCAGGCCGTTGAGAGCACGCTCCAACAGCCTGCTCGAATGTTATTGCAGGCTGCTGATCACATCAATCGAGGCGTGCAGCACATCTCCCGCCAGGACAGAGGCAGTGTTGCCCAGGCCCTCGGCAGCCATCAGGCCAGCCTGGGCGTGAATCCAGGCGCCGGCGACCGCTGCGGCGAAGGCCGGCATGCCCTGGGCGCGCAGCCCTACGATCAATCCAGCCAGCACATCGCCTGTACCAGCCCTGGCCAGGGCAGAAGTCGCCACGGAGATGATGGCTGCCTCGCCATCCGGGGCGGCGATAATCGTAAAGGCCCCTTTAAGCACGACGATCTGCCCCCACTCCCGGCTGAACTTGCGGGCGATCTCCAGGCGATCGGCCTGGATTTCTTCTTTTGTCAGGCCGCTCAGGATGGACATCTCGCCTGGGTGAGGCGTCAGAATGGTTTCAGCCGGCAGGTGAGCTGGCCAATCTGGGATGCGTTTCAAGAGTTTCAGCCCATCTGCGTCCACAACTAAGGGTGGAATCCTGGGGTTATCCCTGGGCGCAGGCTCCGCCGCGGCGCGCGCAAAGCCGATCTTGCCGCTTGCGTGACGGGTTGGGGCGGTGAGCAGGCGCGAGAGAAACTCGCCGGTGGTATCCTCCAGACCAAAACCGGGGCCGATGAGCAGGGCGGTAGCCCGCTCCAGCTGACCGGCAACTACCTCAGCCG
>JAFGQI010000057.1 GCA_016935755.1 Anaerolineales bacterium | reverse complement strand
TAACCTTGCTGATGGCCTTGACCAGCTTTGTAGAAACGGCTTTTTCGCCATTGGCATCGCCAACTTCAGCATATTGAGAATTGCTGGTTGTTCATGGAGATTCTTGCATAATAGGGTAAAATTTTTAACCAATGATATTGGTAGGTTTTTTTGGATTGGTTCATGCGAGATAGGTGATGAGGGTCAGGATAGAGATCTGATGTTGAAAAGACTTAATCAAAGCAAATTCTTCAGTGGACTCATCGTTGGAGTATCTATTATCGCGATATGGGCGGTAATGGGAAAATGGTGGCCTGTCGGCTCCGATTATCATTATACTTTTCGGCCCACAGCAGAAGCGATTCTGAGTGGAGAAACCAAATTGTATTCAGAGCCGGGGTTTGGATATTACAATGCTCCTTGGGCATTATTAGCGGTTTTCCCAACGCTAATTATGCCACCAGGTTATGGACAAGCAGTGCTTACTGTATTGGTAATGATCGGATTAGTGGTAGCAATAATGGCAATAAAGGAGAAGGATGATATCCCACCGATATTATTGATTCTCGCGTTCGCGAATTTGCATACTTTTGACGCTATCGTTCGTGGTAACCTCGATGGATTACCACTGATTGGATTAGGTCTTAGTTGGCTTGGTGCACGACATCGCCGTCCTTTATTGTTGGGGGGGGGACTTTGGCTGATAGCTTGTAAGCCTACTAATTTAATATTAGTGGTGTTGTTTTTATTATGGTATATCCGTGGTTGGCGTCTCCATGAGAAGATACAGGTGCTCTCTCCCATATTAATCTCAATATTAGTGACAAACTACTTGATTGGTTGGGATTGGCCTATACGATATATGACTTATATTCGTCAGCATCCTCCTTTTGAGGGTTTACAAACCTCCTTGTGGAAGACATTTGATGTTATAGGGCTTCCTCTCTGGAGTTCATATGTCGTGAGTGGAATAGGGATTTCAATTGTCGTTTGGTGGCTTCTAAAAGCAAAATTTGGTCGTGAGGCATTGGCGCTTGCATTAAGTGCCAATTTAGCCTTTTCCCCATATGTGCTAGGTAGCCACTATACTCTGCTGGCTCCTGCTTTTGTCATCTTGGCACTACGCACTCCAGCAATTGCATGGGTATGGATATTAACCTTGACCCCAATAACCCGGGTTTGGTTTGGTCACGATGCTTCATGGATTGATATTGCTTATCCACTAACGCTATTGGTTTTTGCGTATATGAATTTGAGGAAATATGAAACTCAGGAAAAGGAGGTCATATCGAAATAGCGTGATAATAAGCTGTTTTCTAACGGCTGGATATAGGCATGCAGGTGTCGACGCTATCTGAGACATCGATCAGCTGGTAGGGCGTTTCCCAGAGGGAGAAATAGCTGCGGTCTTCCAGCAGACTCAACCCGGCGTTGAAGTAAGTATTCAGGATGATACGAAATGAATTCACCGGCGTTATGGCAGGATACAGGTGCTTTTCGCCCTCTCCTGGCAGATAATAAGCGTTGAAGATCGACATGCGTTCCTTCAGGCAGGTTTTATTCACGTCATCCCAATTCAACAGCGCACCTGGGCCGTGGTCTCCCTGCAGGATGATCACCGGTTCCCGTGAAGAGATGGAGAGCAGGTGGGCTACTATTTGTTCGAGGCGTTGATTAAGGTAAGCAAGCTGCCCACGGTACCCGGCGATATACTCCTCCGTTGTACCCTCATAGTAATTGCCCTCCTTGAAATTCCGCGGCGGGATGGATTCGCCCTGTGGGCCAAACACAAATGGCGGATGGGGGATGGTCAGATGGGCGAAGACGAAGCGCGGAGTCCTTGAGGCAGGCAAGGTTTCCAGCGCATCCAGGTTGATCGCCATTCTCTGGCGGTACAGCGCCGGTATGATTTTATCCAACAACAGAACAGCCGCGGTGTTGGAAAGCAGCAGCGACTCGAAACTGTTCAAGAGTTCGCCCGGGTTGAGAAACAGATCCGCGTCGCGCAGTTCGGTGGGGGCGTAGGCGCTGGCGAGATTGACGATCTGATAGCCCAGGCTGGATAGATAGGCGCGCAGGTAGCTGTGTTGGATGCGTTCAGCCAGAGGGTCGCGGCTGGTAGCTTCTTCCCCCATCTGTTCGGCCAGGTCATTGACATACTCTAGGTTCAGCGAAGCTGCCAGTGAGAGCGTGGTTTGGGCGTAGTTGGCATGGCTGTTATCAGCAATATAAAAACCCTGCTGACGCAGAACTGCGAGGAATTCGGAGTTATCGTAGGCGTAAATCTCATCGAGTACATCTTCTCTGCCATACCCGTCCAGGATGATGTAATAGATATCTGGCAGTTGATCCTGGCTGGATGGGCGGTTGAGCTGGGGCTGAGATTGTGGCGCGTCTCTCCAGCTTCTAGCATTTTGGAGGTAAAAGTGTCCGATCTGGAACACTGGCAGCGTCAGAGCCAGGGCTGTGACAAGGTTGAGGTATCGGGTCAGCCCGGCTGTCTTCCTGAGCCGGCGCGAGAAGAACCAGCCCAGGTTGATAAAAATGATTGCCCACAGCGCGGCCAGATAATCCGCCCGCCCGATCAATGTCTCACCAACATGAAAGCCCTCCACCAGGCGGTAAACATGACCGTAAGAAAAGAAAAGGATCAAAGCCAGGGAAGCAACCAGACCGGCGCGTTCAGGGTTCCTTGTCAGCAGGTACAGCAGCCCAAAAAGCCCACCTGTGCAGATCAGAGTCGCCAGCAGCGAACGCCAGATCTCTCTCATCATCACCTGGTCGATGTTGTAGGCGATCAGGGCCAGGATAGGATACAGGCATAAGAGGAAAGGGTGAAAAACAGGCTGCTGTTTCATGGATGATACCATCAGGCTGAGGATAAGAATTCACACACCAAGATTTCGCTTATAATACCTGAGGTTATTCTGATCCGCCAGGGATATCTTAACCGAAACAGGATTATCTTTACCCTTGAACAATCAACGCGCCTCACTGCTTCTGGCAGGGATTATTCTGCTATCTGTCATTGCTCTGGCTGGCCTCAGCTGGGCGAATTATCGCTATGCAGCCCAAAATCCCGGCATGAACGCCTTCTTGCCAGCCTGGTCAGCCATGCGCTGGTTCATGATCAAAGGTTGGAGCCCGTACAGCCAGGAGACCAGGGCGGAGATGGAACAATTCGCTTACGGCAGACCGGCTAACCCTGGCGAGCAGCCGGGCTTGTTCACCTATCCTTTATATTCTATCCTGATCTTCGGGCCGTTCGCGCTGATAGAAGACTTCCCCCTTGCAAGAGCTTTATGGATGACCCTGTTGGAACTGGCTCTGGTGGGGATAGCAGCCCTTGGAATCAGCCTGGCCCGCTGGCAGCCTTCGCGTTGGATGACAGTTGTTCTGGTGATCTTTGCTGTGTTTTGGTATTACAGCGCCCGGGCAGTTATTAATGGCAACCCGATCGTATTGAGCACATTCTTAATGATGCTGGGATTTCTGGCGATGCAGAAGGAACAGGATGTGCTGGCGGGGTTTTTGATCGTTCTGGCCGGGATCAAGCTGGAGGCGATGTTCATCCTGATCCTCTATGTCCTGATTTGGGCTTTCTCCCAGCGGCGCTGGACGCTTATCTGGAGTGTGGTGGCGAGTTTTGGATTTATGATCGCCATAACCAGCTTTCTGATCTCTGATTGGACGATTGAAAACCTGCGTATTATTGTGGAGTATCACAAGAGCACCTTCGGTCTGACGCCAGGGAGCCTGCTGGCTTACTGGCTGCCAGGGATTGGCCGGCAGCTGGGTTGGGGCTTGACAATTCTGATCGCAGCGACCTTGATCTGGGAGTGGTGGTCCAGCCTGGGTAAGGATTTCCGCTGGTTTATCTGGACTGCTTACCTCACGTTGGTCAGCTTAAATCTGGTTGGACTGCGCACAGCCCTAGAAAACTATGTACTGATGGTTCCAGCATTCATACTTATGCTGGCGATCTGGGATGAGCGTTGGGGAAAGCTGGGACGCGGGCTGATGATCTTAGGAATCTTTGGGTTATTCTTTGGAGTTTGGATGTCTTCGTTGAACAGCGCTCGGCAGGGCGTTTCTCCCGATTTGAATACAACCCTCATGCTGACCACCCCCTTGTTCATGCTCTTCGGGCTGTATTGGGTGCGCATGTGGGCTACTCGCCCCCCCCGCATGCCGTTGGAGATGTTTGGCAAGCAATTGGGCTGACATGAACCTGAGACGGCAATGGCCAGTGTTAGTTATTTTCATCGCTGTCCTGGTGGCATATACCTGGGCCACCTGGCATTATTTCACGGCTCCCATCCCCGGAGGCAATGATTTTCTCACCCATTATGGCGCCTGGGAAGAGTATATCCGCAATCACAACAGCCCCTATTCCGAAGAAGCTGCCCTTCATACGCAGCGCTTGATCTATGGACGAGCCGCCCGGCCTGGAGAAGACCAGAACCGGATGGTCTATACTTTTTATTCCATTTTTCTTCACGGCCCATTTGTGTTCATTGGGTATGCCCTGGCGCGGGCAATTTACATGACCCTCTTGCAAGCTGCCCTAATGGCTGGGGTGGTGATGACTGTCTGGTTGGTGAAATGGCGGCAGCCCATCTGGCTGGCGGGGATAACATTGGCCTGGGCTTTGCTCTACTACCCCGAAGGGCGTGGGATCATTCTGGGCCAATTTGCCATCTTCGGTTTTTTCTCGCTGGCCGGTTCGTTATATCTATTGCATCGCAAACAGGATCTCTGCGCTGGAATGCTGCTGGTTTTGTCAACCATCAAGCCCACATTGGTCTTCTTGGTTATACCATTTTTGCTGATCTGGGCCTTGGTTCGCCGGCGCTGGCGTTTTCTGGCCGGTTTTTCGGGCCTCCTGGCTGTGCTGGTTGCGGTAAGTTTTATCATGCTGCCCAGCTGGTTGAGTGAATGGGTGAGTCGCATAACTTTCTACAGCGACTACACGGTCGGACAGAGTCCGGTGTGGCTTCTCACTCGATCGGTAATCCCAGCTTTGGGCGAGGTAGGGGAACTTGTGATCAGCCTGGGTTTGATGGCTGGGATGCTCTGGTCATGGTGGCTGGCTTTGCGCCCAGGAGGGGCAGCGGCGTTTTATTGGGCTTTGGGGGTTACCCTGGTGGTGTCCAGCTTGATCGTGCCACGCTCGGCCACCACCAATTACGTGCTGATGTTGATACCCACTCTGTGGATATTTGCTGCCCTGGATTACTGGAAACCTTTGGGCCGGTATGTGCTTCTGGCTGTGATGCTCGTGTCTTTTACCGGGCTCTGGTGGCTGCACTTTGCCACCGTGGTCGGGAACCAGGAGCAGCCAGTGATGTTTATCCCCATGCCGGTGATTCTGGGACTGGTGCTGCTCCTGGGCCAGCGTTGGCTGCGGCGGGACGCTGAGGAGAGGGGAATTGCCCTATGAAATCGCAAAATAGGGTGATCCAAATCGGCGGCTGGCTGGCTTTCTTGTGGCTGGTAGCCATCGTGGCTTCATATTACCTGACGCACAAGCCATTTCTGCCGGAGTTTGCCCTCAGCCTGGCTGAGGCGATCTGGCGCATCCTGGTTGTGGCGATCTTGCTGATTTCAGCCGGCGGCGTGGGAAGACGGATCTGTGTCCTGGATTCCTCCTCCCCAGCGGTTCGCCTGTCCTTGCAGGCAGGATTAGGTCTCGGCATATTTAGCCTGGGCACGCTGCTGCTGGGGCTGATCGGAGGTTTGAACCTGGTCGTGATCAGCCTGATTTGGCTGGCCCTGGCTGGGTTGTTCAGGCGGGAATGGATCGCCTGGATCAAGGATTGGCGCGCCTTGCCCGGGAATTGGCGGCAAGGCGGAGGCCTGGAACGCTTCATCGCTGCCTGTGTGGTGCTGATCATGGGGATGACTCTGGTCAAGGCCCTGTCGCCCCCGATAAAATTTGATGCTCTGGTATATCACCTGCCTCTGGCGCATCAATACATCTCCGCTGGACGAATTGCATACATTGCGGAGAACATGTATTGGGGCATGCCGCAGACCGCGGAAATGTTGTACAGCCTGGCTGTAATGCTGGCAGGTGACCCGGCCGCGCTTCTCCTGGGATGGTCTTTTGGCCTGCTGACACTGGTGGGACTGCTTGGATTCGTTTCTGAGCGCCTGGGGCTGCGGGCTGCCTGGGGCAGCATAGCCGCACTTTTGTGTGGTTTTACCCTGGCAGATGCTTTGTCCTGGGGCTATGTGGATTGGTTGACGATGCTGTTCGGTTTTGGCTTCATGGTGATGCTGGACGGATGGCGGCGGGAGGGGGGCATCTTCAGGATGATCCTGGCAGCCAGTTTTGCTGGTTTTGCCCTGGGGACGAAATACACAGCCGGAGTGCTGTTATTATCCGGTTTGCTGGCTGTGTTCAAGTATGGCGCAAATCGAGGGGGGTGGCGGTCCGGCTTGAAAACTGCCGGTCAGTTTGGTGTGGCTGCAGCTTTGGTCTCTGCACCCTGGTGGGTGAAAAACGCATTTGCCACCGGAAATCCTTTCTACCCGTTTTTCTTTCCTTCTGGTGCGATGGATGCTTATCGCCTGCAGCTATACCAGGCCAGTGGCCAGGGAGGCTCCTGGCCTGACCTTCTCCTCTTACCCATCCGGGCGACTTTTCTGGGCGCGGAGATGGCTCCTGGCTACAGCGCATCACTTGGGCCATTATTATTGGGCTTGAGCATTCTGGCCTGGCTGGGGTGGCGCAACCAAGATGAGGATCAGCGCGCCCTGGTTTTGTTTCTGGGCTGGCTGTTTGCCCCGGTGATGATAATCTGGATTCTGGCGGGTCAACTGGCTGGGTTTCTGCTGCAGTCGCGGCTTTATTTTGCCGCTTTCCCCGTACTCGCAGTCCTGGCTGGAGCGGGTTTCGCCAACCTCAACCGGTTCAAATCCGGCGGCGTACGTTTTGGCCGTTTGGCAGCTTTCCTGGTTGGTTTTGTTCTTATTTTGAATTTAGTAGAGATTAGCCTCTCCACGGTTCGACAGGGCGCTTTCCAGGTTTTATTTGGATTACGAACAGGCGAGGCCTACCTGGCGGACAACCTGGGCTGGTATACCCCTGCCATGCAGGCTGTACGGAATCTGCCTGGCGGATCCAGGGTGATGATGCTCTGGGAGGCGCGCAGCCTGGACTGCTTGCCGGTTTGTGAGCCGGACGAAATCCTGGATCGCTGGCTGTGGGAGCGCAATGGGCAGGGCGAAGACTCTCTGCAGAGTGTGGATGAAATCCGCCAGTCATGGCTTGATTTGGGATATACTCATGTGCTCTATCACCGCCTGGGGGCAGATTTCTTGCGCCAAAACAGCAATAAATACCAGCCCGAGGATTGGCAAGCCCTGGATGAACTGCTCGCTGGGCTGCCTGTTGTGGAGCCATTTTCCGACGCCTACACCCTTTATTTGCTTGAAAAATGAAGCGCTCTGATCTTCTCCTGCTGCTCTTGTTTGGGATTGGAATCGCCTGGCTGGCAGCCAGCTTCCAGAAATCGCCAGGATATATGGACGCGGAGTATTATTTTGCCGGCGGAGTAAGACTGGCGCAAGGTCATGGCTTCAGTGAGATGATCCTGTGGAATTACCTGGACGACCCGGCTGGGTTACCCCATCCTTCGCATGGCTATTGGATGCCGTTGGTCTCTATCCTGGCTGCGGCTGGCATGGCCTTGGTTGGGGCGGCAGAATTTTGGGCCGGACGGTTGGTATTCCTGCTTCTGGCGGGGTTCATTCCCTGTCTGGTATCTTTATTCTCGTTCTCGCTCACTGGCCGGCGCGATCTGGCTCTCCTGGCCGGAATTTTGGCTTTGTTCCCGGGGTTTTACCTGCCTTACCAGGCGACGACTGACTCATTTGTGATCTATATTTTACTGGGGATCATTTATTTTGCTCTCCTGCAAGGATATAACCAGCGCGCGGATACTTTCACCCGCCTGGTATATGCTCTGCTGGTTGGAATTGTCGCCGGGGTGATGCACCTGGTGCGGGCGGATGGCCTGATCTGGTTGATCACTGGTTGGGTCGCGCTGACTTTGCAGCAGATCATTATTCAACCCTTGAAGATGGATCAGGTCAAGCAAAGCCTGGCGGCAGCAGCCTTGTGTTTGCTGGGATATTTGATTGTGATGGGGCCGTGGATGCTGCGAAATTTGCAGGCCTTTGGCTCGCCGCTTTCAGCAGGCGGCCTGCGGATTTTCTGGGTTACTGGTTATGATGACCTGTTCATTTATCCCGCCAGCCAGCTGACCCTGGAACGGTGGTGGCATACTGGAGCAGCAGAAATATTTAACGCCAGAGTCTGGGCCGCCGGGCAGAATCTACAAACCATAGTCGCTGTGCAGGGGAATATTTTCTTATTGCCGTTAATCATTCTGGGGGCCTGGCGATTGCGTACGAACCGTATTGTCCAGGCAGCGATCCTGGGCTGGTTGATTACCTTTGCTGTGATGACCCTGGTCTTTCCTTATGTGGGCGCCCGAGGTGGATTTTTTCACGGCGGGGCGGCTGTCCAACCTATCTGGTGGGCGATTGCTCCACTAGGGTTGGACGCATTTGTCGCCTGGGCGGGTAGGCTTCGCCGCTGGAATATCCCCCAGGCGCAGCGTTTTTTCCAGGCAGGCGTACTGATCCTGGTTTTATTTCTTTCAATATTTATATTTATTCAGCGGGTGATTGGTTCGGACACGGGTGTTTATGCCTGGGACCAGGGTGCTCGCAAATATCAGGCAGTTGAGGCAGCCTTGATGAATTGGGGCGCCCAACCGGCTGAGGTGGTGATGGTGAATAACGCCCCTGGATATTATGCAACGACCGAACGGCCTGCGATATCCATCCCTTCTACAGATATTGCCGGCTTGCTTGAAGTTGCCCAACGCTACCAGGCGCGTTATCTGCTGCTCGAGTTCAATCAGCTTCAGGATGAAGATGATCTCTATCTGTATCCTGCTGACCGGCCTCACCTGAAATACCTGGGTTCGGTCGGCGATACCCGCATTTACCAGTTGGTGAGAGAATAACGTGGTTCCAAAAATCTGCTTAAGTGAACATTCCAGGGCATACCTTTGGCTGGCGATCTTGTCTGGCCTGTCTTTGCTGGTATATCTGATTGTTTCTGCCTTAGTTTACCGGTTGGGTTTCCCTTTGGATGATGCCTGGATTCATCAGACCTACGCCCGAAACCTTGGACAGCAGGGCGAATGGGCCTTTATACCCGGGCAGCCTTCGGCAGGTTCCACTTCACCCCTATGGTCAGGATTATTGGCGATCAGTCATGTACTCCATTTAGGGCCGTATGTTTGGACATATCTGCTGGGCTGGGCGCTGCTTTTTACGATTGGTATGGTTGGGATGCGCGCCAGCAGCCTGTCGGGTTCTCCCACTGCCAAACCATCCTTGTGGATTGGCATCATCCTGGTATTTGAATGGCATCTGGTGTGGGCGGCAGGCTCTGGAATGGAAACATTGCTTTTTAGCCTGCTGATTCTACTGGTGCTGGTTGAGCTGGTTTCTCCGAACCCGCGCTGGTCGAGACTGGGAGTCTTCGTTGGCTTGAGCATCTGGGTAAGACCAGATGGCTTGACACTGGTAGGCCCAGTGGTATTGATGATTCTCCTTAATGTGCAAGGGTGGAGAAAGCGGCTCAGAGCCGCTGGCAACTTTACGCTGAGTGCAGGTGTATTGGTCGCCTGTTATTTAACCTTCAACCTGGTTTTATCTGCCTCTATCTGGCCCAACACTTTTTTTGCCAAGCAAGCGGAATATGCTGCCTATCAGCAGCTTGCATACTGGCAGCGCCTGTTGGACCAGCTTCAATTACCTCTGGTTGGAGTGGGAATTTTATTATTACCCGCCTTTGTGTTGGGTCTCTATCACTCGGCGCGTCGCAGAGCATGGGGTTGGCTGGCTGGCGCGGCATGGCTGCTGGGATATCTGGGGTTATATGCTTTCAGATTGCCGGTAACCTACCAGCATGGGCGGTATGCCATGCCAGCGATGATCATTTACTTTGTTTGGTCCTTATGGCGCCTGGGGGATATCTTGCGCACTTATCACCCTAACCAATGGCGAAGGGTATTGTGGCGCACCTGGAATTACTCCTTGTATCTAGTATGGGCGCTGTTTTGGATTTTAGGCTGCCGGTCTTACGCATTGGATGTCGCTTTTATCGAGAGTGAAATGGTGGATGCTGCCCGGTGGATCACTGCCAACACTTTGCCTGGGGATAAGGTGGCGGCGCATGACATTGGTGCATTAGGATATTTTGGTGAACGAGAATTAATCGATCTGGCAGGATTAATTTCTCCTGAAGTGATCCCCTATCTGCGGAATGAAGAACGGCTGGCGCAATTTCTGGGAGATCGCCAGGCAGATTACCTGGTCACCTTTCCGGGATGGTATCCAAAACTGGTGCAGCAGGCGGATCAGATTTTTCTCACTCAAGGCCGGTTCGCCCCGATGCTCGGGGCTGAAAACATGGCGGTTTACCGCTGGAATGGACAGGCTGGTAAATAGGAATAATCTTGGGTTTTGTCAAGTTGCCTCTTTGCCGGGATGATATTCATGTGCTATACTCATCATAGGTCAGATAAAACAATGGGTGAGAAGATATGGATAGAATAACGATTGTGGTGGTTGATGACCATCCGTTGTTCCGCGAGGGGGTGGTCGGCTCGCTGACCTTAGAGCCGGATTTTCTGGTTGTGGGGCAGGCGGCGGATGGCGCCAGGGGATTGGAGCTCATTCGCCAACACAGACCTCTGGTAGCTATCGTGGACGTAAATTTACCCCAATTAAATGGTCACCAGGTTACCCGGATGGCGATTGCTGAAAAAATCCCCACCCGGATTATCTTACTGACCGCCTATGATGATGCTGAGCAAGCCATCCATGCTATGCGGGCTGGAGCGGCTGCTTATTGTACAAAAGATATCCAACCTGACATACTGTTGGGGATTGTCCGTAAAGTGGCTGGCGGAAAGTTCATCCTGGGCAGCCAGGAGATGGATGGTGCGAGTTTAGAGAGGTGGTTGAGGGGACAATCTGAAAGCGCTATGCGGCAGTACAGTGATCCTGGCGATCCGTTTGAACCATTATCCCCCCGCGAGATGGAGGTGCTGTTATGCCTGACTCGCGGGATGAGCAATAAGGAAATTGCGATTGAGCTAGGCATCAGCCATCAAACGGTAAAGAACCATCTGACCGCAATCTTACGAAAACTTGGGGTAGGCGACCGAACCCAGGCAGCCTTATATGCGCTGCGCCAGGGATGGGTGCGCCTATACAATCATAGCGCGGGCAATGAGGAGTGAAGACATATGGATAGCAATGCAATTCAGACAGAGGCAGATTTCTGGGGTACACTCCGGGAGAAGGTTCAAGCCGAGTTGGAACAGTCTCGTCGCGAATTAAAAGAGATCGCCTTAATGCTCGAGCAGAGCAAATCGGAAGTCAACAAAATTACCCAGCGAAATGCTTCGATCACCGCCCATCTGCAACTTGTGCAATCACAGTTTGACAGCCTGCCGCGAGCGGATATCCGTATGGCTTATGATTCAGCCCTGGATGCGCAGCAGCGTCTCTTTGTGATGCGAGGTCAAGTTGAAAAATTGCAGAGTGACCAGACGCACCTGAACCGGCACGTGGCTTTGTTAGAGCAGGTGTATCACGCTCTGGAAGGGGGAATTCCTGGCGGCGGCGCGGCAAGAAATGCTTCAGTTGCTGCAGAAACGGTCGAAATGATGATCCAGGCGCAGGAATCTGAGCGCCAACGCCTGTCACGCCAGATGCATGATGGCCCAGCTCAAGCGCTCTCGAACTTTATCTTGCAAACCGAGATTGCCATGCGCCTGTTTGAAGTAGACTCAGCAAAAGCCAAGGAAGAACTAACTAATCTAAAGGTGGCTGCAACCACAACTTTCCGCAAGGTGCGCGACTTCATTTTCGAACTTCGCCCGATGATGTTGGATGATCTTGGCCTGGTGCCAACCTTAAAGCGCTACCTGGATGCTTTCAAAGAGCAATCGAACTTGAATGTTAATTTAACGGTCACAGGAAACGAGCGGCGGTTGGAATCCTATCAAGAAGTTATGATTTTCCGGGCTATACAGGAATTATTGAATAATGTGACCCGGCACAGTCAGGCGACGGAAGTGAAGGTGCTGCTCGATATGGGAGAGACGATTCTTCGGGTAACGGTAGAAGATAACGGTAAAGGGTTCGATACCGGCAGCCTGGTCGAGAAAGGTGGTATGGGTCTAAAAGTAATCCGTGATCGTGTGGAAATGTTGGGCGGAGAGCTTGAACTGGATAGCCTGGTTGGGAAAGGATGCCGCGTAGCTTTTCAGATGCCTCCAGTGATGATGGCTGGTTAGTCCATGCTGGGCTACTCTTTGCAGATTTGAAAGGGCTTTATCGACCTAAAACTATTGCTTTTTCGATGATAATTTTCTATAATACATATGATTGTGAAAGTATCCTATGAACTGAAAGGAGGTGAAAAAGTCATGTTGTTCGCTCCTAAGGAAAAAGGCCAGGGGATGGTCGAATATGCGTTGATTCTTGTTTTGGTCGCGATTGTTGTGATTGTCATTCTTGCCCTGCTTGGCCCGGCAATTGGTAATGTCTTCAGCAACATCGTCCACAACATCTAGTCTTATTCATCGATTGCAGATTGGCGTAGGTCCAGCAATCGAAGTTAGAAAGTAATAAAATTTGCGTAAAGGCCTTGCCAAAATGGCAGGGCCTTTCATTTTTGATTGAATATGCATCTTGACTTTTACCCTTAAAAGTGTATGATTAGTTAAACTAGACTTTTAAGAATGGGAGGCACCTATGCGTCGCGGCCGGATCTTTTTTTACCTGGCGTTTATATTGATATTGGGCCTGGCAGCAGTCCTGGTGGTCTATCAGACTATCTTGAAACCCAAGCCCTCAACCGCACAACTCACACCTACCATTGCCCCGGAGAAAGTATATATCGTCATCGGGGGAAAGCTTGCAAAAGGGCATGTCTTCTCGGAGAAGGATTTTGTCGGTCCGGACGGGAAAACAGAAGAGAAGGTTATCCAGGCGGTATCCTGGCCCAAGGAATATGTCTCTCCAGGCATGTTTACCGAGGCCGAAAAAGCCAATCTTCTCAATAAACAAACAAAAATGGATCTGGACGCGAACACGCCAATCATGGAAAGCATGTTGGTGGGCGCGGGGGATATTCTGTACATGGGTGGCTCTACCTGGTCTCCCAATATTCCCACCGGTATGTTGGCAGTCTCAATACCCGTCAACCGCCTTTCCAGTGTTTCTTATGCGCCCCGGCCTGGCGACCACGTCAATTTGATGGTTACACTGGCCTTCGTTGATTTGGACACTGATTTTCAGTCCATCTTGCCCAATGTAACGGGGTTGGTGATCGCTTCTGGCCCACCGAATCCCGAGTCGAAGCAAAATGATCCCCTGACAGTGGATATTAGCACAGGGGTTTTTGGCAAGACGGTCATTGACCCTGTTTTGGGACAGGCTGTGTATGTTTTCCCCATCGAATCTCAACGCCCTCGGGTCGTCAGCCAGATGCTGCTGCAGGATGCGGTTGTTCTCCAGGTCGGGGATTTCCCCCTGGCAGGGCAAGAGGCTGCCCAGGCTAAACCGCAGGCGACAGCCGCCGGCAATCAGCCGCAGCCGACCCCTACCCCCATACCTAAGCCAGAGACGATTACTTTGATAGTCGCTCCGCAGGATGCGGTCACCTTAAACTATTTGATGTTTAACGGCGCCCAACTGACCCTGGCCTTACGTAATCCCAAGGATCAGACCCGGATTGAGATCAACCCGGTCACTCTGCAGTTCTTACTGGATCAGTATCGAATCCCGGTGCCGGTCAAGCTGCCTTATGGGCTTCATCCGCGGGTTGATCAACCTCTCCTGCCAACCGCGCAGTCTGAGGCAGAAAAGAAGTAGCACCAGGTTCGGGAGCGAGAACAGACTGAATGGCAGCTGATCAGAAAATCAGGGTGCTCATCGTTGATGATGTAGCCGAAACGCGCGAGAATATCCGCAAAATTTTGCAATTCGAAAACGACATCGAGGTTGTTGGGACCGCGGGTACTGGGCGCTCAGGAGTTGATGGCGCCAAAGAGCTTCATCCAGATGTGGTGTTGATGGATATTAACATGCCGGATATGGATGGTATCACTGCCACAGAAGTTATCCGGCAAAACAATCCAGTCACCCAGATAGTCATTCTCTCGGTACAAGGTGACCCCAACTACATGCGTCGGGCGATGCAAGCTGGCGCCCATGATTTTCTCACTAAACCGCCTGCGGTGGAGGAATTGACCTCTGCCATCCGGCGCGCTGGGAAAATGGCGCATGATGAGCGCGCAAAAACAGTACTCTCTCCGGGGAAGGGGGTAACGGCTGGACTGTCGATGTCTACTCCCGCGACCTCACTGGGCAAGGTAATTGTCTTATATAGCCCGAAGGGCGGCACTGGAACCACGACATTGGCAGTAAATCTGGCAATTGCTCTCCACAATGATGAAACACCGGTAGTCCTGGTTGATGCAAATCTGCAGTATGGCGATGTTGCCGTATTTATGAATGAGCAGGTCAAGAATAGTGTTTTGGATTTGGGATCACGAGCGGATGAGCTGGACCTGGAAATCGTCAATGAGGTTTTAATCCATCATGCGGTCTCTGGGGTGAAACTTTTGGCCGCCCCCACACACCCGGAATACGCAGAAAGCATCACCGGTGAGCAGTTTGCTAAAGTATTAGAATTTCTCTGCCAGATGTTCTCCTATGTCGTCGTCGATACATCCTCTACTTTGACGGATGTTGTATTGTCTGCTATGGATGCCTGTGATATGGTCATCTTGATTACAACTCAGGATATACCTTCTATCAAGAATGCGCGCCTTTTCTTGGATCTGGCGGATGTGATGAAAATCGATCGCCAAAGGATCCTGTTTGTAATGAATCGCTTTGATAAGCGCATCGGTATATTGCCTGAAAAAATCAGCGAAAGTTTCAAACATGATATCGCAGTAGTCATCCCCTTCGAAGAAAGGGTCATCATCCCTTCGATTAACCGCGGGGTGCCATTTATGCTTGGCGACCGTACAAAGCCAATTTCGAAGTGCTTTCTATCTCTTGCTGAGGCAGTGCGACAACGCATAACAGAACTATCGACAGAAACGAGATCCAATATAAAGGTATTGAAGAAGCGATAAGCGATTGTAAAATCAGGAGGCGAGTGGTATGTCTTTACTAAAACGGATAGAACAGGGCCAGGGGAAGACACCTCAAAACAGTGGCGGGGGTGAAAGTGGTGAGGGGGCTTCGCGGCTGGTAAATCTGCAAGCCCGGCGTGTTGCCCCACCAGGTGTTAGCTCGCAGCGCGATACTTACATGGATTTGAAGACGCGGGTACAGAATCGTTTACTTGCTGAGCTTGACCCGACGATGGATATCTCGAAAAGTGATGTGCGGGGTACGATACAGGAATTGTTCGAACAGATACTTTCTGAAGAGAATATTGTCCTATCTCGCCCGGAACGCCACCGCCTCTTTGAGCAAATTGCTGCGGAAATCCTGGGATTTGGCCCTCTTCAGCCTCTATTGGAGGATGAGACTATCACCGAAGTGATGGTAAACGGCGCAAAGAATATCTATGTTGAGCGCGCCGGTAAAATTATCCGAGTGCCGATCTCGTTTGAGAGCGATGATCATGTGATGCGCATTATCGACCGCATTGTGGCGCCTATGGGACGGCGTATCGATGAGTCGAGCCCATATGTGGATGCGCGTTTGCCAGATGGGTCGCGCGTGAATGCAGTCATCCCCCCCATTTCATTGGTGGGACCTGTGCTGACCATCCGAAAATTCTTTAAGATCCCCTTAACGGTTGAGCAGCTCATTCAATTTGGTACTTTGACCACTGAAGCTGTACAATTTCTCAAAGCATGCGTTGAGTCGCGCATCAACATTGTCATCTCGGGTGGTACAGGCTCGGGAAAAACAACCTTCTTAAACATCTTGTCTCAGTATATTCCGAACGATGAGCGGATTATTACGATTGAAAACGCGGCAGAATTGCAATTACGCCAGGAACACGTGGTGACCCTGGAATCTCGCCCACCTAATATTGAAGGTCGTGGCGAGGTGACAATTCGCATGCTGGTGATCAATGCCTTGCGTATGCGACCTGATCGGATCATTGTGGGCGAGATTCGTGATGAGGCGGCAATTGATATGCTCCAGGCGATGAATACCGGTCACGACGGATCAATGACTACGCTGCACTCCAATGGCCCGCGCGATACCCTCTCCCGTATGGAAACGATGACCATGATGGCCGGTATGGATTTGCCTGTGCGAGCTATTCGCGAGCAGGTTTCCTCCGCTATCGATTTAATCGTTCACCAGGAGCGTATGCGCGATGGCAGCCGAAAAATCACCAACATCACCGAAGTCAGTGGTATGGAAGGTGATATCATCACTATGACCGATCTGTTCTTGTTTGAACAGACTGGGATAGAAAATGGCAAGGTAGTTGGGAGATTGCGACCTACCGGACTACGTCCTAAATTTATCGATAAAATTGAGGCGTCAGGAATACATTTACCTGCTTCAATCTTCGGTCTGGGAGAGCGGCGGCGCTTCTAAGTCAGAAAGGTTATGTGCAAATGGATCCCATGTTGATCTTAGCCGTTGGCGGGGGGCTCGTTGTAGTTCTTTTGGTCATCGGTATTGCCGTAACGGCTCGTGGTGAACGGGCGTTAGTCGAAGAACGCCTGGGACGCTATCTGGAAGACCAGGAAGAATTGGCAGCTCAGAAAAAATCCGGAGAAAAGGCTTCCCCAATCGGAGACTGGGTCAATGGTCTCCTGGAAGGCTCGAAGCTTGGTGGGGGGATATCCCGGGAGTTAGCCCGGGCGGATCTAAAAATTAAACCCGGAGAGTATCTCGCCACAATGGTTATCTCGTTTATGGCGGTAGGATTCCTGGTCGGTTATATCAGTAATAGAGAAAATCCACTAAATATCGCCGCAGCAATTGGGGGAATTGTTGGTCTCTTTCTCCCTCGGATGTATGTGCGCCGACAGCAGGGGAAACGTCTGGCCCGCTTTAGTGACCAGCTGGCCGACATGTTGAACCTGATGGTAAACGGTCTGCGAGCCGGCTATTCCAACTTGCAGGCTTTGGAATCCGTCAGCAAAGAAATGCCTTCGCCCATCAGTGATGAATTTCGGCGTGTGGTTCAAGAGATGCAGTTGGGATTGCCAATGGAACAGGCGCTGGATAATTTACTGCGCCGCATCCCCAGCGATGATCTGGATCTGGTGATCACGGCGATGAATGTTCAACGTGAAGTCGGCGGCAACCTGGCCGAGATCCTGGATACGATTTCCTACACGATCCGAGAACGGGTGCGGATTAAGGGTGAGATTCGGGTTCTAACCTCCCAGGTGCTGTATTCCGGGTCGTTCCTGGCGATGATGCCGGTCATCGTCTCTCTCGTTTTGTGGGTCGTGAACCAGCAATATATGCGAGAGTTCTTCAACCCAGAGACGCGAATGGTGGGCATCCCGCTGTTGATACTTGGCGCGATCATGATTATCTCGGGCTATTTTGCAATGAAGAAGATCGCTGCGATTGATGTTTAGCACTCCAGGAGGATGAGGATATGCTGACTGGTACAGTAGTGATTATAATTTTAGTGGCTGCGATTCTGATTGGGGCTATTGTCTTAATTATTGTTGGGATGCGTGATGCAGACCGTGAGGTTGATCCTCTGCAACAACGCCTGGCTGAGTATGCTGCGAGCGGTGAGACAGTTTCCCTGGAACAAATAGAGCTGTCTCAACCCTTATCAGAACGCATTATTTTACCCTTCGCTCGTAAGCTGGGCGAGTTTGTCACCCGGTTCACCCCTCAAAACGCTTTACAATCCACTCAACGAAAATTAGAATTGGCTGGCAATCCGAAAGGTTTGGACCCTGCCCTTCTTTGGGCGCTTCGGTTCATTCTAGCAATTGCTTTGAGTGGGGCGCTGCTATTTGTCTTCAGCCAAAGTAAAATTAAATGGGACTGGGGCAGGAGGATGTTGATTATCGGCGCATCGGTCGCTGCTGGTTTCTATATGCCGGAAATGTATCTGTCCAGCGTTATCCAACGCCGGCAGAAGGCTATCCGCCGGGCGATGCCAGATGCACTTGATTTGCTGACCATTTGTGTGGAAGCTGGGCTGGGTTTTGATGGCGCGATGGCCAAAGTATATGAAAAGTGGGACAATCCGCTTTCGCTGGCCTTTGGGCGCGTCATCAAAGAGATCCAGCTCGGAAAACTCAGACGAGAAGCTTTGCGAGATATGGCAGACCGTATTGGCATCCCTGAGATGACCAGTTTTGTGGCTGCGGTGATTCAAAGTGAACAGCTGGGCGTCAGCCTGGCGAAGGTCTTGCGGATTCAAGCCGATCAGATGCGCATAAAAAGACGCCAGCTGGCAGAAGAAGAAGCTCATAAGGCGCCGATCAAAATGCTTCTCCCTATGTCATTGCTCATTTTCCCCTCCATCTGCATCGTCCTCATGTCGCCAGCGTTCTTGAGAATGATGCGCTCGAGCCTGAAAGGGGTCCTGTTTGGAGGATGACACCAGGCTTTCCATATGAAAGTCTGGTTGATTGGGTAGAGTATTCTGGAACTTCATATAGCATCGGGCGAGGTTGAATGCAATCGCCGGACCGTTTGGGGCGATCGGCTTACCGACTTTATCTGTGGGTCTGGGAGGCGCTGGATTGGCTGTATCCGCCCAGATGTGGAGGGTGTGGTAGTTTAGGCTGGCGGTGGTGTCCGGAATGTCAGCGAGGCGTAGTTCGGTTGGCTGATCCGGTTTGTAAACGGTGCGGTCAGACCACTACTAATACACTATGCGCTAGATGCCGGGATGATCCACCGCCTTATGAAGCGGCCCGTTCCTGGGCTGTCTATGGCGGCGCTGTGCGAAAAGCTATCCATCGTCTCAAATATGACGGCGATATGTCCCTGGGTGATATTCTCTCCCGATATCTGATCTCTATGTATAAATCATTGGGTTGGCAGGTCGATATGATTGCGCCTGTGCCAATTAGCCCTGCTCGTCGCGCTCAACGCGGTTATAATCAGGCAGCCCTGCTGGCGTTCCCCCTGGCTTTGGGGATAGGAGTGGAATATACCTCTGACGCATTAGAAAAGGTGCGGGAAACGCCAACTCAAGTAGGCCTGGATGGCGCCCAGAGGCGGCAGAATGTCGCTGGCGCATTTGAGGCCAGGCCCGCTATCGTTCAGGGGAAAAGAGTGTTAATTGTGGATGATGTAATGACGAGCGGTGCAACTCTGGAAACCTGCAGCCAGGCTTTGGTGGAAGCTGGCGCCTGTCAGGTTTATGGATTAACCCTGGGACGCGTAATCGGCGCGCCAGGTCTTGATACAGGATTGTGACGATCAGATCTACCCATCCTATCATTTTTCAGGAGGTTGTTTATGGCGCTAGAAATTGAAATTGCTGGAAGAAATCTGGAAGTAACGGATCGAATTCGAGATCACGTCAATAAGAAAGTGGGTAGGTTAGACCGCTATTTACCGGGGATTGAGGAAGCCCGGGTGGATCTGGCGTATGTGAAATCAGCGCGCAGTGCGGCTGATCGCCAGGTGGCTCAGATCACAGTGAGAGGGAAGGGTTTCATCCTTCGCTCAGAAGAACGTGCGGATGATATTTTTGCTGCTCTGGATACTGCGATCGATAAAATCCAACGACGCATCGAAAGGTTTAAGGGAAAACGCAATCGTGGCCGGGGTGATGGTAAATCGGCGGCTGAGGTTACCCCGAGTGTGGTCGAGGAAGAAGAAAGTGGTGAACTTGGCCCTGTAATCGCTCGCCGCAAGCGTTTCTTGCTGACCCCCATGAATGAACTCGAGGCTTTGGAACAGATGATGCTCTTAGGCCACGAAAATTTCTTCATCTTCTATAACGCGAACTCGAATTCGGTTAATGTTCTCTATCGACGGCGTGACGGCACATACGGCCTGATCGAGCCAGATATTGCCTGAGGATTTACCTGCAGACGAGTAAACGGACGAAGGGTGCACTCTTCGCCCGTTTACATTTTCGGTCTGACGGAGGCGTTTCTCTTATTTTTTAAGAGCAGGTTTTTTGGGAAGCAATCGACAGGTCACATGGATATAATGAAAATCGCCGCGCGGGGGGATCAATTCCAGCACTTCCAGCACTTCGAGCTTTTTATGGCGCAAGAGTACGTGGTCGCCAACCTGCGGCAAGCGCTCCTGGTTGATGATGGAACCAGGCTCCTTGCTGTCAATAATCACATAGCTAACTTTATAGACCGCCATGCTGATAACCTACCGATCGCTAAGATTCCTATGGCGTAATTTAAAAGCCAGGTCGGCTGCCAGATTTCTCATCACGATATATCCAATTCTGGCGTCATACTGGCACAGGGCTTCAAAATCCGTTTGTTTAATCACTTGCACCACAGTGGGTTCGCTCGTAGCACGTAGAGAAGCCGAACGAGGACCATGATCGAGCAGCGCCATTTCTCCAATAATCTGCCCGCTTCCCAAACTGACGATGACCCGAGCCGCTGTAGCAGGGCGCTCCCCGAGCATGATTTCTACAAAGCCTTCTGTGATAATGTAGAATTCGTCCCCTGCATCGCCTTCTCTGGCGATGACCTGATTGTTGCTAAACTGCCGCTCCTTGCATATAGAGGCAACCTTAGCAATTTCGGCTTCGGTCAGCCCCTCGAACAGGTCCACCGTAGACAATGTCTGATGTAGGTTCATGCTGCTTGACTCCATCCAAGTGGTATTCTCACCCCTATTGTAGCAACAATTGAGCATAAGATCAATCATTTCGGCCCAACTGATCGGCAGCTGGCTGCTGTAAGATCCTGGGTTATCAAACAAGTAAGTTTTTCTATCATTAAGGCCTGGCGCGTTGACTCTAACGATTATTCGCGTTACACTTCGTTACCCTAAGATAATACATTCGAGGTGTAATTCATGGAAGTAAATGAGCGTGTATTTTATGAGCTTGCCGATTTATTACCAGGCGAGCAGATAGATTCCCCAGCCATCCAGGATGCCGTAGCCCACATTCTGGCCGCTATTGGCGAGGATCCTGCCAGAGAAGGTTTAAATAATACTCCGGAGCGTGTCGCTCGCATGTACGCCGAGCTTTTAGATGGCTACCGGCAAGACCCGGTTGCATTACTGAACGGGGCGCTATTTGATGAGACTTATGATGAGATGGTCGTGGTAAGAGACATCGAGTTCTACAGTCTGTGCGAGCATCACTTGCTGCCATTTCTCGGGCGCGCCCATGTTGCTTATCTGCCGCGCGGCCGGGTGGTTGGCCTCTCGAAGATCCCGCGCATTGTGGATATGTTTGCCCGCCGTCTGCAGGTGCAGGAGCGCATGACCCGCCAGATCGCCGAGTTTATCGATGGGATCCTCAATCCATTGGGCGTGGCAGTTGTGATTGAGGGCTTGCACCTTTGCGCTACGATGCGCGGGGTCAAGAAACACGATGCCCGCATGATCACCTCGGCCATGATGGGCGCGTTTCGCACCCATCTGGCTACCCGCCAGGAATTTCTGGATAATATTTCTCGCGGGTCGCCCCACCTACTATGATTTTTGCCCCCTGGTGTTCATCAGCCGGTGGCGCATCCACAGGCTGAGTGCCAGGATGAACCAGGCGATCACCTGCGCCAGTCGAAACCCTCCGGGAAGCATCAGGCTGTCGCCGCGAAAGGCGTCCAGAAAGAGGCGGCTGCCTGCGCTGAGGCTGATAAACTCGACAAAGAATACCCCCTCAGGTCTCTCCTTCAGTATTTTGCGACCAGGCCAAAGGATGATGAGAATGATTCCGGCAGCCAGGATTTCATAGATTTGCGATGGATGCCGGGTGGAACCCCACAGCCAGATGCCCCAAGGAAGCTCGGTAGGTGAACCAAAGGCCTGGCCTGAGGCCAGATGGGATAACCCGATCGCCAGTGCCAGGGTGGCAAATGCCGGTGTCAGCGCATCAAGAACAGCCCAGGTTGGTAATTTTCTGCGTTGCAGGTATCCGTAACTATACACACAAGCCATTGAAAATCCAGCCAGGGGATCCAACAGGCTGGCATTAAGTGAAAGAATACCCATTGGATTGGCGAGAAACGCCTCTGGGAAGCGGATTACATATGCCAGACGAGCGCTGATGATGCCAATGAGCATGGCATTGAGCATAAGACTATTGATCTGAGTGGGGTTTATTTTTCGATCTGGGGCATACTTCTCCGCCAGGACAAGCCCCAACCACACCCCGACCAGCAGAAAAAATCCAGGCGCCTGGATGGCAAGTGGGCCAATTTGCAGTGTGGGCAGCATTATTGCGTTCCCTCGCTCAGGAGCTGCTCGATCTGTACGCGCAGGAGCGCTTCGGACATCGGCCCGCCGATGACAACCTCTCGTATGACACCTGTGGCATCGATAAAAAAGGTGGTAGGCAGCGATCTCACGGCAAATATTTCGTTCACTGCGCCATCCAGGTCCAGGAGAACCGTGAAGCTCAAATGATTAGCTGTGATGAAGTCCAGCGCTTCCTGGCGGTTATCCTGATTGGTGGCGTTTATTGCCAGGATGGTGATGCCTTGCGATTGGTAGGCCTGGTAGACTCGCTCCAGGGCAGGCATTTCAGCGCGGCAGGGCGGGCACCAGCTGGCCCAGAAATTTATGATCACGGGCTTGCCCTGCAGAGAGGCGAGGTTGACCTCTTCTCCCGCGGGGGTTTGAAGAGTGAAATCAGGCGCGTTAAATCCTTTAATCGGAGCAGCTGGGCTTCCTGTGTTTATCTCTCCTGGCTCGGTCCTGCTGGTCCAAATCCAGATGGCTCCGGCGATTAATAGGGCGTAAGGTAATAGCTGACGGAATAACTTATGCATACATATCCATGAATTAGGAATATGAAGATGAAGCACAGTGTAAGGGGTAAAAGGGTGCGCGTCAAGGTTTTGTGGGTGCATTGCCCGACTTGACAAAGCTTGCATCTCTGATATGATTTCTCTGGCATAAGATCAGTGGATTGCTGATATATGGTTGAGCATAAGGAGTATTCGATTGTGCCAGGATTGAAGCAGCTGAGTGTTGGGGCGCTGGTATTATTTTTGTTCCTTAGTTTGGCCTGCAAGCTTCCCCAGCAAGTGGTTACCCAAACGCCCAACGGTTCTCTGACCATTACGGCACCGACCGGGCCAGGAGATGATACTGCTTTGCCCCCTTCTGCCGCGCCTGAGACGGGCGCCCCTTACCCAGGCGGTGGAGAAGATATTACCGCCACGCAGCCAGCCGATCTTTACCCCGCGCCAGGTCAGGGCGGGACGATAGATACACCAACCACTGGCCCCTATCCAGTTCCGAGCGATCAAATTGCCACAGCCACAAATCCGGCGCCCACCACGCAGGCTGCCGCGACGACAGGCACAGTCAGTTCTATCTCTGCAGCTACGCCATCCCCAACCTCGACTGTTTCACCCAGCCCAACGACCAATGGGGGCTATCCGCCCCCGGGCGGAGAGGAAACAGGCACACCCGAGGGAGATGGTTATCCAGGCCCTGGCGCCGAACCGCCTGACCAAACGCCGGATTTGGGGACTCCGACTCAATCGCCGACCTCCGGCTCGACTGGATCTCCAACCGCCTCGCTCACCTTGGCTCAAACAACCCTGGGGGTGACGAGCACAGCTTCTGCAGCGACGCTGACCCCTGCCAGTACGCTCTCCCCAATCCCAGAACCTTCTCCCACCCAGACCCTAACACCTGCCCCGACCCTGACGCCCACGCCAACCCTGGTCCCGCTGCCGGCCTGGATGGTATCCAGGCTGCAAGCCAGCGATCCCAGCCAAGTGATTTTAGCCTCGGGCCGGGTGCAGTTTGTCATGTTCTTCGCTTTCTGGGATGGCGCATGCCAGGCGATGGCGCCGCTGATCCACGGCCTTGAAGGGCAATACCACGAGCAGGTGAATTTTATATATCTGGATATTGATGATCCCGCAACTCAACCCCTCAGGCAGGCGCTTGGATACCGCTATCAGCCCTATTTTGTTTTGCTGGCTGAAGATGGGCGGGTTATAAAGCAGTGGCAGGGGTATGTAAATATCGAGACACTCAGGCTGGCAATTGAAGATGCTATAGAATAGACCTCATTCCAGAGTGGGGGCAGCAGGTTCATCAGCCTGTACCGATTAACATGATGCCTGTACTAAAGCATGCTGGTTACAAGGCCAACGAGCATAATGTATGCGCTGCTCTCACTATATCTTAATCCCTCCAGAAATGTCCGGCTATTGACCCACCTCAACTTTACGATTATGCTTAACTCTTATGGTGCTTGATAGGAGGGCTTCCCTTACGCGTCGAGAGTTCCTGTCCCTGGCTGCTGCCAGCCTGGGCAGCCTGGCGTTGTCCCCGCTGGGGTTCGAGATTCCCTATGCCTCGCCTGCGCTGCTGCCTGATTTTCCTCTGGCTGACCGCCTCGGACGTGTAGCGGTGGGTAAGGTCGAAATCAAAGTGCGGCCCGACCCAGATAGCCAGACGGTGGGCGTGCTGTATGAAGATGGCGTCTTACCCTGGATCCGGGAAACGGTTGGCGTTCGTCCGGCGCTGATCTTTTCAAATCAGCGTTGGGTGGAAACCCCTGAAGGATATATCTACGGCCCTTATTTCCAGCCTGTGTATAACCGGCCTAACCAACCTGTGAAACAGCTGCCCCAGTCCAGCCTTGGAACCGGGATGTGGGCAGAGGTCACTGTGCCCTATGCCGAGGCGGTGTTGGATCGGGCTGCCTCGACAAATTCCTGGGTGGAGGCGCGCCTCGAACAGGGCCAACCGCTGCGGGTGTATTACAGCCAGGTCTTCTGGATCGATCAAATCAAAACCGACGCTCAGGGGCGGTCTTACTATCGGGTAAATCCTAATTATTACGGCGGGGTTGATATGTTATGGGCTGCAGCCGAAGCCTTTCGCCCGATTTCGGCTGAAGAATTATCCACGATCAACCCTGAAAGTTCGCAAAAGTGGATCCAGGTGGATGCCAGGGATCAGCGCCAGGTATTGTCCTGTTATGAAGGCAAATCGGAAGTGTATTTTTGCCGGGTTTCCACCGGGGCAAAATATGATATGTTTGGTAATATCGTCGATAAATGGGTCACGCCCGTAGGAACCCATCGGATCACGCGAAAATACCTCTCCCTGCAGATGAGTGGGGGGACAACTGGCGCAGGTTATGATCTGCCAGGCATTGGTTGGACTTCGATCTTCGCTACCGGAGGGGTTGCCATTCACTCCACCCACTGGCATAATAATTTCGGCGACCCGGTATCGCATGGCTGCGTGAACTGTTCTCCTGAGGACGCCAGGTGGATTTGGCGCTGGACGCAGCCTGGCGTTCAATGTGATCCGGGCATGCTGGATGTAACGCTTACTGGAGAAGACAGCACCCGTGTTGAGGTCATTGAAGGATAACCAATGCGCCGCAGATTGCTGAATCGCAGGGAATTTTTGCAGCTATCTGCCTTAGGTCTGGGCGGCTTTGCCTTGCGCCCCTGGAGGCATGAACTGAGCGCCAGCGGATTATTGCCAGCAGCAGATTTTCCACAGGCAGAGCGATTGGGTCGGGTGTTAGATCCTCAGGTCAAAGTGAAGGCTCGCCCGGACGAAGACAGTCCGACAGTTGCTGAGCTAAACAGGGATACCGTGGTTGTCTGGCTGCGAGAGGTGGTGGGCAAACGCCCGCAGTGGTTCAGCCAGCGCTATGTGGAGACGCCAGAAGGGTATATTTATTCTCCGAATTTGCAGCCGGTGCGCGACCAACCAAACCAACCCACCGCCAGTTTGCCCTCCGTGGGCGGCATGTGGGTTGAGGTTACCGTGCCGTATGTTGATCTTGTCCTGGCAAACCCGCCGGCGCGTTCGCCCTGGCTCGATTATACTGAGTTCCCCCGCCTCTATTACAGCCAGATCATGTGGGTGGACGAGATTATGACAGATGAAAACGGGCAGGTGAATTATCGCTTGATGGATAAATTTGGCAGCTTTGGCGACAAATTCTGGGCGGCTGGACAGGCTTTTCGAATATTGACTCCTGAGGAAATGAGCCCGATTTCCCCCGATGCACAGGAGAAGTTGGTGGTGGTCAATCTCTACCACCAGACAATGTCCTGCTTTGAAGGCCAGAACGAGGTATATTTTTGCCGCGTCTCGACCGGGGGTAAATTCGATGCCGATGGCAATCCATCTAAGCGGTGGGCGACCCCGGTAGGCAAGCATACCATCTGGCGCAAAATGATCTCGGTGCATATGACTGGAGGAACGACCGGGGGCGGCTATGATCTGCCGGGCATTGGATGGACGACGCTGTTTTCCGGACAGGGGATGGCGATTCATTCCACCTTCTGGCACAACAGCTATGGCGTGCCCCGCTCGCATGGCTGTGTCAACGCCCAACCGGATGACGCCAAGTGGGTCTTCCGTTGGACTCTGCCGGTTACCCCTGCTGACCCTGGTGACATTGTGATCCAGGGAGAAGGCAGCACACGCGTATCGGTGATCGAGAGCTAGCAGGTGTAACCAGGCTTGCTGATGGGCATCTAACCCTATGAATGGTACAGCACCATCTAAATTGAGTTGACCAAGAGGATTTCTTAATGGATTTGAGCAACATCAGCATCGGACTCGCGTTTCTAGCAGGGCTGGCTTCATTTCTCTCACCATGCGTATTTTCCCTGGTGCCAGCCTATATCGGCTACCTGGGTGGGCGATCGGCTGCATTTGCCACGGGTGAAAAGAGCGATCGCTGGCTGACCTTGAGCCACGGATTGGCTTTCGTTCTAGGGTTCAGCTTTGTGTTCATCTCTTTGGGATTGGCTACCTCGGCTTTGGGCGGATTGCTCTTCAATATGCGTTCCTGGCTGGCGCGCATCGGCGGGATCGTAGTATTTATTTTCGGCTTGCACATGACTGGCCTGATCCGCATCCCATTCCTGGAGTACGATCTGCGCCCGCAATCGATGCCAGACCGGCGCCGGGGTTATCTGGCCTCCTTTTTGATGGGCATATTCTTTTCAGCGGGATGGTCGCCATGTGTGGGGCCTGTCTTAGGCTCAATTCTCACCCTTGCGCTCAGCGGGGGATCTATCTCACAAGGGGTAACCCTCCTGACGGCTTATTCGATCGGCCTGGCTATTCCATTCCTGGTGGCTTCGACCCAGATAGGTTTGGTGACCACTGTTATCCGCCGCTATGGTAAGATCATGCGCTATGTGGAGATTGCTATGGGCGTAGTGCTGATGGCTGTGGGTGTGCTGCTGTTTTCCGGGCGATTTCAGACGCTTGCCAGCCTGGGATCTTTTTTGGGCGATTACGATGAGCTGATGCTGGGTCGTTATCTCCTGATTGCCATTCTAGTTCTGACAGTGGCCGGCCTGATCCCGGCAGCCATCGCCTGGCGTAAGGGGCGAAACTTCTTTGACTGGTGGTTTTTTGGAGCAGGGTTGTTCCCTGTCGCCCTTCCAGCAGCCTTGCTGTTGAAATCGCAGAAAGATCAACAGGCTGTGGAAATAAACGTGGAGGACGCTTGAGCGAGAAAACCCCTTCCCGCAGTAGGATGCTGAAAGTTGTGATCGGAATCTGGGTAGGGGTGCTGATCGTAGGAATCTTGCTGTTTGTTTTAAATCTCACCGGGATGCTCTCGTTTTCAGATTTAACCCAATCACAAACAGCCCTCGATCCGGCTGCTGCACCGAAGGTCGGTCAGCCGGCGCCGAAATTCGCTCTGGAAAATCTCGCTGGGCAGACCATCCGATTATCCGATCTGCGCGGGCGGGCAGTGATCCTGAACTTCTGGGCAACCTGGTGTGGCCCCTGCATACGTGAAATGCCGATGTTCAATGAATATTCACAAAAATACAGCTCCAACCTGGTTGTCATCGGGGTCGACATGCAAGAAGACCTGCCTGTGGTGCAGGAATTTTTGGAAGATTTAAATTTCGATTATGAAATGATCGCTGATCAGGGCGGTGAAATTGGCAAGGCTTACCAGGTCTTTATGCTGCCCACAACATTCTTTATCGACGCAGAAGGTATCCTCCGTGCACAGCATATTGGATCCTTGTCAGAAGAGCAGTTCAATGTATATCTGGCAGAGGTTGGAGTTGCCAAGTAAATGATCGAAGTTAAACTTTACAGCCGGGCAAATTGCGATTTATGTGAACAAACGAAAAATGACCTGTCCTTGTTGCAGGAGCGATATCCTCACCGCCTGGTGCTCATCGATATTGATGCTAATGCTGAACTTCAACGCAAATTTGGTTTCGAAATCCCTGTTGTTCAGATTGGCCCGTACACCTTGAAGGCGCCATTCTCTTTCCAGGAACTGCAGATGACTCTGGGGGCTGCTCATGACCGGGAGCGGCACATTGGGATGATACAGACTTCTCCTGTGTTAGAGGATGCGCACACCAAAGGGGTGTGGACCAGATCCGACAGGGTAACATTATGGCTTGCACGCCATTATCTGGCGATGTTCAACCTCTTGGTTATCATCTATTTGGGATTGCCTTTTCTAGCCCCAGTCCTGATGCGAATAGGAGCAGAAGCGCCAGCCAAGCTGATTTATCGCGGCTACAGCATGGTTTGCCACCAGCTGGCTTTTCGTTCCTTTTTTCTGTTTGGAGAGCAGGTGGTTTATCCCCGCGCAGCAGCTGGCGTAGAGGATTTGCTAAGCTACGGTCAGGCGACCGGATTGGGAGAGGGCAGCACCTATACGGATATCTATACGGCGGAGAAGTATATTGGCAATTCGCAAATGGGCTATAAAGTGGCTTTGTGCCAGCGGGATGTGGCTATCTACGGGGGGATATTATTGTTTGGCTTGATTTTTGCCCTGCTGGGGCGCCGCCTGCCGGCGATGCCCTGGTATCTCTGGCTGCTGCTCGGGCTGGGGCCGATCGGTCTGGATGGTGTCAGCCAGGTAATCAGCCAACCGCCGTTATCGTTTATCCCTTTTCGAGAAAGCACCCCTATCTTACGAGTCGTTACAGGTGGGCTTTTTGGATATGTTACTGCCTGGTATGGTTATGTAATGGTGGAAGAAACGATGCGCGATACGCGCCAGATTTTAGAAGCCAAGCTCAAACGCACGCTGCAGACCTGACCTGTTATGCACCTTCATCAGCCTGACCAAATTCGTTATTATACTTTTGAAATCTTCGAGACCTTGCCCGTGGTGCAGGCGATTTTTACTCGCCAGGGCGGGGTCAGCCCTGAACCCTGGGCTTCCTTGAACACTGGATCGCTGGTGGGTGATGAGCCAGCCAATGTCCTGGAAAATCGCCGGCGTTCATTTGAGGTGATGGGACGATCAACCGAAAGCATGTATGATGTCTGGCAGGTGCATGGCATCGAGGTAGTTTGTGCGGATTCACCCCGCCCTGTGGACATACCCCATCTGCGCGCCGACGCGATCCTGACCGATCGCCCTGAGGTGACCTTGTTCATGCGTTTTGCCGACTGCGTACCGATCTTTTTGTATGATCCAAGGAAAAAAGTTGTCGGGTTGGTGCATGCGGGCTGGCAGGGAACGGTGAAATATACGGCTGCTTACGCTGTCGAAGCCATGCGTCAGCGTTATCGCTGTGACCCGCAGGATATCCTGGCGGGGATTGGCCCTTCAATTGGTCCACACCACTATGAGATCGGGCAAGAGGTGGCTGATCAGGTCAGGCAGGCATTCGGGCAGGATGTCTCAGGACTGCTACATTCTGACAATGGTTTTGGGGTACAATTCGACTTGTGGAATGCCAATCGCTTGGTCCTGGAGAAGGCTGGCGTGAGGCAAATTGAGGTGAGCGAAATCTGTACGGCCTGTCACCTATCAGAATGGTACTCACATCGAGGTGAGCGAGGCAGAACCGGGCGCTTTGGCGCATTGATGGCATTGAAACCCTGATTTTTCTCGGGGCATGAGATGAATAACAGCCCAATTCGGAGCAATTACCTGCAGGTGCTGGAACAAATCGCCCAGGCCGCGCTTTCTGCCAGGCGCCCAGCGGATCATGTGAAGCTGGTGGTGGTGACAAAGGGGCATCCAGTGGAGGCAGTGCAGGAAGCGGTTGAAGCTGGAGTGAGCATTTTCGGTGAGAATTATGCCGAAGAGGGCAGCGAAAAGGTTATCACTTTACGGGAAAAACCTGGCCTGGAATGGCATATGATCGGGCATATCCAGAGCCGCAAAGCCCGCCTGGTGAGCGAGTACTTCGACTGGGTGCACTCTCTCGACAGCCTCAAGCTGGCGAGTCGGTTGAATCATTTTGCAGTAGAATCAGGCCGAGTGATGCCGGTTTTACTGGAATGTAATGTGAGCGGCGAGGAGAGCAAGTTTGGATGGGCTGCCTGGCAGGAGCATCGCTGGGAGTCATTGCTGGAAGAATTTGCTCAGGTGGCTGCGCTGCCAGGTCTGAAAGTGAGCGGTTTAATGACCATGGCGCCTTATCTGCAGGATGTGGAACAGGCGCGGCCTTATTTTCGGCGTTTGCGTTGTCTGCGAGATTACCTGGCGCAGCAGCTGCCAGGAGTCAATTGGCAGGAGCTCTCGATGGGCATCAGCGCTGATTTTGTGGTTGCTGTACAAGAAGGCGCGACCATGGTGCGAATTGGTACAGCCATCCTGGGAGCCCGCCCTCATTTGAGATAACGAATAGATAGGATTCTATATATGGTTTTTGTGGCAGAAATTGTACACCGGCTGTTTCAACTGACGATCCTGGTGGTCATTATCCAGGCAATTTTGACTTTTTTTGTGCCTCCCTATCATAAAATCAGGCAGCTTATAGACCGGATCGTGAACCCGATGCTGGCGCCAATCCGGAGGTTTGTCCGTCCGATGGGCGGGTTAGATTTTAGCCCTCTAATTCTGATTGTCTTGCTCGAAATCCTGGACGCATTTATCACCAGATTACTCATATCATTATGAGACACTGAGGTGCAACGTGGCAGAGAGACAATATCATTTACACGATGGCAAGAAAGGCTCGGCTCTGGCTATCCGGGTCACGCCTCGCGCCAGCCGAAACGAAATTGTTGAAGTGCAGAGCGATGGCACGGTTCGCATCCGCCTGACAGCCTCGCCGGTTGAAGGCAAAGCCAACCAGGCGCTGATCGATTTCCTGGCCGACATCTTAGATGTGCCGCGCAGCCGGATTGAAATAGTTGCCGGTCATGGGGGAAGGGATAAGTTGGTTTCAATCCTGGACCTGGATGTGGATACTGTTCATCAGCGGATTTTGACCCACATCTCATAAATAAAACTGGGCCAGGATCGAGAATATCGCTGGCCCAGATCCCAGACTATTTCAGCCCATACTGCATCGGAGGGGGGAGCTTTATGCCTGTTGCTGCGATACACCAGAGGGAGAATAATGCCGCTTCGCGCAGCTCTCCTCGCTCTGAAAAATAGGTTTGATACAGGGGCAGGATCGAATTCTCGTCGCCATTGCGGCTGAGGAAGTAAATCGCAGCTTCGCGCTGTTCTGCATCCCCCTCGCGCAGCCCTTGATACAGCAGCTCAAAAGCCGGTTTACCAGGCACAACACCCATGCCGCGCTCCCCCGCAAAAGCGATCAACCAGGGCGTATGGGTGAGCGGCGCCAGAGGCCGCGGGATATGGGGATCTGGCTGGCTGAGCACGTCCAACGCATGTGCAGCAGCATCCTGCACGACCCATTGTTTGTCTTCTGTGCGCAGTCTTTCCAGAATGGCTAGCGACCAGGGCGCATTGATCCTGCTCAGCCCGAACACCACCGCCCTGCGCACGGCTGTATCCTCCAGGGTGCTGCCTTCTTCAAGGGTGGGATAACCTTCTTCGGGGTGGTTAGCCAGACCTTCTGCGGCTGCCCGGCGCATCCCTTCATCGCCATGCAGTAAGGTATAAGCAACCGCTTCAAGGGCCATTTTATCGCCTATGGCTACCAGCGCCAGGATCGCGGCCCGGCTTACCTTGGCAGAACGATCAGCCAGGAGTTTGCCCACATCTGCCACCGTCTTGGAATCGCGCAGCACCCCCAGGCCGAGCAGCGCCAGCATGCGCTGATCCTCCTGCACTGCTGACAGCATCTGGCGAAACAACATTGCCACACTGGCGTTCCCGCAGAAAGCCAGGGCCGAAGCACAGCGAGCCTTGTTGCCGAGAGAGAGTTTTTCTTTTTGCAGGTAACCAGCCAGTCTACGCATCATCGAAGTCGCCCAGGCGGCCTTGTCCCCGGCCTCGCGCAGCCAATGCGCGGCGGTGAATAACCCCTGCATCAGAGGGTCTGCGTTTTCTTCTTCGATGATTTGATCGACAAAATATTCCTGCCCTGTCCGCAGTACCAGGTAATGCAAGGCCAGAAATTTGCCATTCCAGCGGGGTTGGTCCAATAGCCGGTTCGTCTCTGTGAGTTGAGAGGGCGCCTGTCCAGCCAGGTATCCCGTCAGAAGAGGGTGAACGAGGCGAACTTTCTCTTCTGGATGCATTGTCATCAGGCCGCACTCCACCAGGTCTGGCAGCGCCCCAGGGGCGCGTACGCGTTCGGCTGCCTTGGGCTGCTCTGGAGCAAGCGCCTCTGTTGGGGGTGTATGGGCTGAATCCTCCACTGTCTCCACTGAGACAGCGCCGCCGCCTAACCAGCTTTCAGCATTTTTTCGCTCGGTCAGCGGCTGCATGGCGAAGGTCATATTCATCGCCAGCTGCGACATGGCCGCCCGGTTCTTGGCGGGTTGGTTGGCTGTCATGCGCCGGATATATGCTTCTATGGCGTCTACCGGGTTCGGGCCGAGAGAGTCGCCTGCAAAGGCAGCCCAAATTTTCAAGGTCAGTTCAAGCGGGCTGAGGTGAGCGGTTTCGGTCAGCAGCCAGCCATGGATGAGATATGGATCGCTGTTTCGCTGCATTCCAGATTCGCCTGGAGCGGAATAGCGGCTCCACATTTCGCCCCACTGCCGGATGAAAGCGCCGCGCTGTTCCTGGTTCCAATTTGCCATTGGAATCGGGACAAAACCCAGAGATGGCAAACCGCCCAGATAGATTGAACTGGCAGCTGCTACCATCTGTGTTTCGGGATATTTTTCTTGCAAGGCCTGCAGGAACATAACCACGTTGTCCAGCGCTGCCGGCGGCATCTCATCCAGGCCATCCAGCAGCAGCAGGGCGCGTTTTTGCTCGAATAATGTTTGCAAGAGCTTGGGCAGACGCGCCGTGGTCTGCCGGGAGGCATACCCGGAGATAGCTTCCTGCAGGGTTTCCAGGGGATTTTCCGGATTGCGGGGTGGGAGGATCAAATCTGCGGCATGGATCAGGATGGGAATTTTACGCTCCAGACCGGTCGCTTCCGGGTCATGGCGGATGATCTGTGTAGCCAGGCAAGCCAGGGCAACTGTTTTACCACAGCCGCTCTGACCGATGAGTGCCAAATTGGAACCACCCGACAGCGCCTGGGCCAGGCTGAGCGTGGGGGCGTTGTAAAAAGAACCCAACTCCGGCCAATCTGGCAGATAGGGGATGACCCATTCGGTAATATCATCTCCGGGGGGCGGTTTCCCAGGTTCAGGCGCAGGGGGAGGGGCCAGCAAGCGAGGCTGTATCAGGATTTCCTCCAGCGAAAAAAGCGGGGAAGCCAGGTGCCATGTCTGAGCATAGCGCAGGATATCATTTTCCAGGCGAATTTCACCGCTCCGGCCTGCTTCTTCTTTTGTCGCGGCTGCCTGGGCTTTTATGCGCTCAGCGATAGCCCTGAAAGCCGGGCGTAAGCGCAGGATCAGGAACCAAAATATGGTTGAAGCCAGGAAACCCAGCCAGAAAGATAACCGGTCGACATTAAGGTTGCGTAGGAAGTTGCTCATGCTTAACCTGCATATAGAATGCGTCCACAGGCGTCGCAGCGGGTGATCTGAGTGCCCGAATGTGCGGCATGCAGCAGGACCGCATTCAATGTTGATCCACAAGCAGAACAGGCGCGGTCGACAACTTTGGCGACTGCAATCCCGCGGCGCTGTACGCGTAAGGTTTCGTAAAGGTGCAGCTCATCAGCAGGAATTGAGGTGACCGCCGCCTGTCTTTCCTCATTGAAGCGATCGATTTCTTTGAGCAGCTGAACGCGTTCGCTGTTGAGTTCTTTGTGCTGGATCTCAACCTGGGCGCGCACTTGCTCTAATTCGGCGTTGGCCTGCGCATATGTAGATGCCGCTTCTTCTTCCACCAGCATCGATTCGAGCTGGCGGTCCTCCAGAACAACCAGGTAGCGTTTCAAAGAGGCGACTTCATTTTGAAGGTCTTGCAGTTCCTTGGGGCTGCGCACCTTACCACCATACAGTGTGGATTCGTTCTGCTCAATTTTCAGGCGCTGCTGGCGGACATTGTCTTCTGCCTGGCGCAGACTCTCGCGCGCTTCCTGTAATGTTTGGGAGATTTGTTCGCAGCGCTGTGAGGCTGCGCTCAGCAGGACATCCTCGTTGAGCACTCTATCTACTTCTTGCAGGCGAGCGCGCGTCCAGTCAAGTTGGCTGTCTATTTGTTGCAGGCGGTAGAGTTTGAAGGGTTGGCCCATGATCGTTTTGAGATTTTCGTCTCGTTGAACCAGTCCGATTCAGAATATTATGATTGACTAGATTATAGAGGCGGATGACCGATAAGGCAAGAGGCAATCCGGAATGGGAGGTTATAATTGGGGCATCCAGCCCCGGCTGTTCAGGAGCAGAGCTTGCGCATCCAATATGCCATCCTGATCTTCATCTTCCTTGCGGTTATCAGCCTGCCATACCTTTTTGCCTGGCAGGGGGCAGGGCCGGATCACGTATTCGGCGGGTTTTTGATCAACCCGCTGGACGGCAATTCCTATCTGGCAAAAATGTACCAGGGCTGGCGGGGAGATTGGCAGTTCACCCTGCCTTACACGGCGGATGTGGGCCAGGGGGCATATCTATTCCTGTTTTATATTTTTCTCGGACATATCGCCCGCTGGACTGGCCTATCGCTGATCCTCGTCTTTCACCTGGCCCGGATGCTCAGCGCGATCATCCTGTGCCTGGCCCTGCTGCGCTTCTTGAAGTCTCTCAATCTGCCGGAGGGGTGGCGGAGGTGGACTTTTGCGTTGGCGCTGTTTGGTTCTGGCCTGGGGTGGCTGGCGGTTCCCTTCGGCGCATTTACCTCGGATTTGTGGGTTGCTGAGACATACCCCTTTCTTTCCTCCTATGCCAATGCCCATTTCACCATCGGGCTGGCGATGATTGTGTGGCTGCTAACCCTGTCAGGCGCGGCTGAATCGCCTCGATCAGGCTTGATCAGCATTTTCCTGGCTCTGGCCCTGTCGATCATTGCCCCGTTTGGCGTTCTGATCGTATGCGTCGTCCTGGGTGGGATGCTCATCGAGCATTTCGTCAGCAAGCGCCAGCCTGACGCAGATTGGCTGACCCTGCTGCGCTCGCTCCCCTTGGAAGGCAAACGACTTCTGTGGGTCGTCATTGGCGGTGCGCCGTTCTTGCTCTATGACCTCTATGTGGTCTGGAAGGATCCAGTCCTGGCGGGTTGGAACGCTCAAAATCTGACCCCTTCTCCTCCGCTCTGGGATTTGATCGTGTCATTATCGCCTGTTCTGCTGGTCGGTTGCATTGGAGCAGCAGCAGCCTGGAAGCGCAAGAGCCAGAACGATAGAATGTTGTCTATCTGGTTGGCGTCAGGGCTTCTGTTGATGTATGTTCCCTTCGGTTTGCAGCGCCGGATGATGATGGGTCTGTATATCCCATTGGCTTGTCTGGCAGGGCTGGGGATGGCCTGGCTGGCCTTGAGCAGGCAGAAGCTCGCCCGGCTTCTGGCGGTTCTGATGCTGGTATTTCCCTTGCCGACTAACCTGCTGGTGCTGCTGGCGGCGCAGCACGGGGTTCAGACGCGCGACCCGGCCCTGTATTTGTCCCGCGGTGAGGCGCAGGCCCTGGAGTGGATCGCGCAGAATACACCAGAGCAGGCCTTGATCCTGGCCTCGCCTGAGATGGGCCTGTTCATCCCGGCGTACACCGGCCGGCGGGTGATCTATGGTCATCCTTTTGAGACGGTTAAGGCCAGTTTTGAACAAGACTGGGTGCTGGGAATATACCGTAATGCCTCCACTCTGGATGGAGTGACGTCCTCTAAATATTACCTGGTCGATCGAGGCATGGAATATGTCTTTTGGGGGCCGCGCGAGAGCGAATTGGGCGAAAAGCTGCTCCTGGACAACCTAAATCCGGTTTACTTCAGTCAGGGTGTCGCGATCTATCAGGTGAGGCCTTAAATGCCTGGGGTATCAATGGAAGCTGACCCTTTTTATGGCAGCGAGATGCGGCGAAAAGCAGCCTCTCTCTGGCCTCTGCTGCTCCCCATCCTGATCCTGCTCCCCGGGTTAGGGGCCTTCCCTTATCCGCCAGGGCAGGGTTCTTTTTCTGACCTGGCGATCACCCATTATCCGAATGCAGAATTTTTACGCCGGGCAATTCTCGAATACCATACCATCCCGCTGTGGTCGCCGAGCATTCTCAGCGGCGCGCCGTTTGCCGCCGATCTGCTTTCTGGGCTGTGGTATCCCCCCGGCTGGTTGGCGTTGTGGCTGCCGCTGCCGCTGGGATTCAATCTTTGTATTCTCCTGCATATCCTATTGGGCGGCGTGGGCATGTATGCCCTTCTGCGTTCGGAAGGTCTGGGTCATGCGGCCGCGCTGCTGGGCGGGATGGCTTTCGAATCGATGCCCAAGTTGTTCGCCCACTACGGCGCTGGGCACCTGACTCTGCTGTATGCGCTGCCCTGGACCCCCTGGTTGTTGTGGGCAGCCCGGCGCAGGTTGGGGGCTGATGAAAAATCAATCCCCAACCTGGAGGGGCTCTTCCTGGCGCTCATCATTCTGGCAGATGTGCGCTGGGCATTCTACGCTGGGGTTTTATGGCTGGGATATGCCCTGGCTGCCCCTTTGGCGTCATCTGAAACCGGGCGGCTGCGCCTGATTGGCAGGCGTTTGCTGCACCTGGCTGGTCAGGGCGGGCTGGCTGCTGGGTTGGGCGCTCTGCTGATCCTGCCCCTGCTGGAGTTTGTCGGACAGTCGACGCGCCAGTTCATGACCGCACAGGATGTGTTTGCTTATTCACTGCCGCCAGCGCGCCTGCTGGGGCTGCTCTTCCCGGATCTGGGCGGGTTTCATGAATTTATGCTCTATCCTGGGGCGGTTGCCCTGCTGCTGGTCTGCCTGCTGCTCGTCGGCCTGGCTGCCCGGCGGGGCTGGCGTTTTTGGCTGGTGATGGCGCTGTTGACGCTTGTTTTCTCGATGGGCGAGTATATCCCAGGACTGTCGTCCTTAGCCCGCCTGCCGGGCTTCAGCCTGCTGCGTGTGCCTGCGCGCGCCCTGTTTTTATCTGGTATGGGTTTCTGCATCCTGGCGGCTTATGCTGTGGATGGCCTGGGGAGCGAGCTGCCGCAGCAGTTCCGGCGCAGAGCCAGCCTGCTGCTCACCGCGCTGGCTGCCTTTGGGCTGATCCTGCCGCTGGCAATCTGGATTGCCTCGGGCCAGCTTTCGCAGGATTTCACCTGGGGAGGGGTTTGGACGCTGCTGGGGGCGGTCTGGCTGGGCATCCGTTTGCGTGGCAGGCTGTCTGGCCGCGCCTGGCTGGCAGGGCTGGCAGCCCTATGCCTGCTGGATTGGGGTGGGGTGAACTGGTCGCTCTTCACCTCGCGACCGGCGGCAGATGCGCTTTCAGAGGGGCGGGAGGCTGCCGCTCTCTTGCAGTCGGCTCCATCCTCAGGGCGGGTCTATTCGCCTTCCTACAGCCTGCCCCAGCAGACCGCCGCCCACTACCAGCTTGAGCTGGCGGATGGGGTCAACCCGATGCAGCTGTGGAGTTATCGTGACTTTATGCAAGCGGCCAGCGGCGTACCTTGCCAGGGCTATGGTGTGACAGTGCCGCCGTTTGCGAGTGGGGATCCTAAAACGGCCAACCAGGGGTACACGCCAGACGCCTTCTTACTCGGTCTGCTCAACGTACGCTACGTAGCGGCGGAGTATGATCTGCGGGCTTCAGGGCTGGTATTTTGGCGGCAGGTTGGGGAGACGCGCCTGTATGAGAACCAGGTGGTTCTGCCGCGCGCCTGGGTGCAGCCAGTGAACACGGAAATTGGATTATCCGCCATGCGGGTCGAATCTCTGCATTGGGCGCCGAATCGAATTGAAGTGGCTGCCGCTGGCCCCGGCTTGCTGGTGCTTTCGGAAATCTTCTATCCGGGCTGGCAGGCTCTGCTGGATGGCAGGCGCACCGATATCCAGGCGGTCAAGGGGATTTTGCGGGGGGTTGTCCTACCGGAAGGGGATCACCAGGTAGTTTTTGCCTTCCACCCCGGGAGCGTGTATGTGGGCGCCTTGCTCACCCTGGCCGCGCTGGTATATTGGCTGGTCAGGTTTACCCAGCGCCGGGCAAGTAAAGAAGAGGGTCAGTGATGGCAGCCATCCAGCTGGCGCGTTCCGCTTCTCCTCCATCCAGACCGAGATGGGTGCTGATTTTTGCCCTGGTGGTCATGCTGGTAACCAGCCTGCCATACTTGCTGGGCTTCGCGCTGCAGGGAGACAGCCAGCGCTTCACCGGCTTCCTCTTTGGCGTGGAGGATGGCAATTCCTATATCGCCAAGATGCTCTCCGGTTCGGCTGGAGCCTGGACCTTCAAAACCCCTTACACAACCTTACCGCAGAGCGGCTTTGGGATGTTTCTGCCTTACCTGCTGCTGGGCAAGCTGGCCGCGCCGCCTGGGCTGCACGAACAGCTGGTGGTTCTTTATCACCTGTTCAGGGCTCTGGCTGGCGTCCTGATGATCTTTGCCAGCTATGATTTTTTGGCTTTTTTTATCCCATCTGAGGCTCTGCGCCGGTTCGGTTTGATCCTGATCACATTGGGCGGGGGATTGGGCTGGATCCTGGTAGCCGCCGGGCAGGGGCAGTGGCTGGGTTCGCTCCCCCTGGAGTTCTATTCACCTGAGACGTTTGGCTTTCTAAGCCTGTTCGGTTTGCCCCACCTGGCAGCGGGGCGCGCCCTGCTGCTGTGGGCCTTGCTGGAATATCTCAAGCTGATGGGCAGCCGAGATGCGCTCCAGCAGCCAGGGAAAACGGCGCTGAAGCTCAGCCTGCTGTGGTTTGGGGCTGGTCTGTTCCAGCCGCTGGCGATGCTGGTGATCGGTTATGTCATTGCGATCCATCTGGCAGGGATTGCGATCTGGCAGTTGGGCCAGAAGGCCTCTAGCAGGGCCGTGGATTGGTCTGCCTGGAAGAGAACTGCCCGTCTGGCAGCCGCAGCCGGGGTTCTGCCGGCGGTTTTTGTGGTCTACAATGCCTGGATTTCGCTGGGCGACCCATTCGGGAAAGCCTGGACAGCTCAGAATATCATCACCTCCCCGCATCCTGCTCATTATCTGCTGGCTTTTGGGCTGCTCATGCCCTATGCCTGGTTGGGTGGGAGATATTTGCTGCGCCTGGACGCCTGGAAGGGCTGGCTGCCGGTCGCCTGGGCTTTATCCTTGCCCTTGTTGGCTTATCTGCCGGTGAATTTACAGCGCCGTTTGCCAGAAGGGGAGTGGGTCGTATGGGTGCTGCTGGCGGTGGCTGGCCTGCAGGGAGCGGCGCAGTCTCGCTCGGTCCGCTCGAAAGCCGCGCCGCTGCTCCTGCTGTTTCCTTCAACGCTGCTGCTCATCGCTGGCGGGCTGGTGACGACGCTCAACCCCGCGCCCCCAGTCTACCGCCCGGCTGGCGAGACAGCCGCCTTTGAGGCTCTACAAACCCTGGCGGTTAGCGATCCTGTGATCCTGTGCGCCTATGACACCGGCAACGCCCTGCCAGCCTGGGCGCCCGCCAGGGTGGTGATCGGTCATGGGCCGGAAAGCGTCGACCTGGCCCGTTTGCGGCTGGAGGTCGAGCGCTTCTTTCAGGCGTCCACTCAGAATGCGCAGCGCAGGGACCTGATCGCCCAGCAGGGCGTCACGCATATCTTTTGGGGCCCGGCTGAACGCCATCTGGGCGGTTGGGATCCTGGGACGGCGGACTACCTGCGCCAGGTCTACCAGGCTGGCGAATATACGATTTACCAGGTGCTGGACGCGCCAGCGCTGGCGCTGAGCGAGTGACCCGATGAGAGGGATCAAAGTCATTCTGCGCCTGCCTTACCTGCCGCTGTGGCTGGCTGCGTTTGGCCTGCTGTCGCCGGTCATCCTGACCGGCAAAGCCCTGTTCTGGGGAACGCCCCTGCTGCAGTTCATCCCCTGGTGGAGCTACGCCTGGCAGACCCTGTTGAGCGGGCATCTGCCCTTGTGGAACCCGCTGGTGGGGATGGGCGCGCCGCTTCTAGCCAATTATCAAAGCGGGTTGTTCTATCCTCCGTACTGGCTGAATTTTGGGCTGTATCTGGCGGGCGGCGCCTCCTGGATGGCCTGGGGACAGGCGTTCCTGGTGGTATTCCATCTGGTCTGGGCGGGGCTGGGGATGATTCGCCTGCTGCGCCGTCTGGGACTGGGGGTTCTGGCGCAGGCTGTCGGGGGACTGGCCTTTGGACTGTGTGGCTACCTGGTTGCAAGGGCAGGGTTCTTCAGCATCAATTCTACGGCAGCCTGGCTGCCCTGGATACTGTATTATCTGCTTGCGCTGCCTGACCGGCAGGCTGATCGCCTCGGGAGGCTGCTGCGCCTGTCAGCTTGCCTGGCGATGCAGCTGCTGGCGGGGCATGCCCAAACCACCTGGTATACGCTGCTCCTGGCTGGTGCCTGGGCTGGATTTTGGGGCTGGCAGTCCGCCAGGGTGGCTGGGCAAGTACGACCAGGCCCGTCCAGCTGGCTGGTTGGCTTGAAGGGGAGCACGAAGGCCTGGATGGAACTGGCCCTGGCGCTGTCTTTGGCGGCTGTCATTGCCGCGGTTCAGCTCCTGCCTACCGCCGAGTACCTGCTGCAGTCTCAGCGAGCCGCTGCGGTGGATTACGAACTGGCGATGAATTATTCCTTCTGGCCCTGGCGTCTGATTACCCTGCTGGCGCCCACCTTTTTTGGCAGCCCGGTGCAAGGCGATTACTGGGGCTACGGCAACTTCTGGGAGGACGCCATCTATATTGGGCTGCTGCCCCTGCTGCTGGGGCTGGCCGCCTGGCTGAGCGCCTTTCGCCGACGGCCTCCCGCCGGGCAGGTGCAGCTGCCAGTCCGGGCGCTGGCCTGGTTCCTGTTCGCCCTGATCTGCCTGGCATTCGTGTTTGGGCTGGGCAAGAACACGCTGATTTTCCCCTGGCTTTACCAGCATGTACCTACATTCGACCTGTTCCAGGCGCCAGCTCGCTATTTAATATGGGCTGAGTTCGGACTGGCAATCCTGACGGCGCTGGGGGCGGAGAGATGGCGCCGCCCGGTCAAGCGCGGGCTGTATTGGACGCGCCTGGGTGCGATGGGGGCTTTCGCGGTCACGCTTGGCTCGGGCCTGGCATGGTATTTTATGGGTGATATCGGCCCCACATTTGTGCGCGCCGCCGCCCTGGCAGGAGGCTGGGGCCTTGGCGCTGGATTGCTCAGCCTGATCGCCCCTCTCAGTGATGAGGAAGCGGCTTCCGAGCAGCCTTCAAAAATGATCATCTCCCCGCAGGCCTGGGAGTGGGCGGTGGCTGCATTCGTGATGGCGGACCTGCTGGCGGCGGGTTGGGGAGCAAACCCGGGCGTCAGCTTGGAGGTGTACCGCCAGTCGCCTCTCCTGGCAGATGTCAGACAAAAGGCCGAGGGTGGACGGATATACCTCCCCTCGCAGGATGAGCAAGCGCTGAAATTCGAGCGCTTCCTGCGCTTCGATACATTTCAGATCAATGAGGAGTGGCTGAATATGCGCGCCGTCAGGCTGCCCAACCTGAACCTGTTGGACGGCCTGCCCTCGGCCAATAATTTCGATCCCCTCCTACCGGGCAGGTATGTCAGCTGGATCGAAGACCTGGAACAGGCCGGGCCTGATCTCCAGCCGCGCCTGTTCGATCTGATGGGTGTCAGCCTGCTGGAGGTCGCTGACGCCTCGCAGCCTTACGGCGTGCGCTATCAGGCCAGGCTGGGGGCGCAGCGCCTGCGCCTGGTGCCGTGCTCCACGTATGTCAGCAATGCCGATCTGGCGCGCAGGCTGGTATTATCCGGGCAGGTGGATTTCGAGCAGATGGTGGTCATCGAGGCTGCGCAGCCAGAACCATCCAGCCCGTGCGAACAAGGGCTGGTGAAGGCCGGCGAAGCAGCGCTGGTGTCTGAGGGGCCGAACCAAGTGGTCATCCAGGTGCGCACCGAGAGAGCTCGCTGGCTGGTGTTATCGGATACCTGGTATCCAGGCTGGCGCGCCTGGCTGGATGGCGAGCGGGTGGATATCCTGCCTGCCGATTACCTCTTTCGAGGCCTGGAAATCCCTGCGGGCGAGCACCAGGTGGTCTTGCGCTACCAGCCGCTATCATTCTGGCTGGGGCTGGCGATCAGCCTGATTGGCCTGGCTGTCTGGGGGCTGCTCCGGCAGGCGCATAGGAAGCAGGCAGGATGAAGATCAAAGACTGCCTCTTTCACCCGGTCACGCTGACTGCTCTGGTCACGATTGTGCTGGTGGGGGTCACCCTGCTCCTGGCCGACGGGGACCCGCTGGCTCTGGCGCGCCTGGGCACGCGCTACTCGCAGGGCGATCCGAACGGCAGCGAAGGTTATGATGGGCAGTTCGTGTACTATATCGCCCGCGACCTTGCTCCGCTCGCTGTGGAGCCATTCCTGGACGCGCCCGCCTACCGCTACCAGCGGATTTTGCTGCCTCTGCTGGTGTACTTTTTGTCGCTTGGCAGCCAGACTCTCTTGCCCTGGATGCTGATCTTCATCGGGGTGGTCGCCCAGGTGGTGGGGACATGGGCTGTGGCGAAGATGATGACCTGCCGCGGGGTTAGCCGCTGGTACGCCCTGGCGTATGGCCTGTGGGCGGGCCTGCTCTTGAGCGTGGTCACAGATATGACCGAGCCGCTGGCTTACGCGCTGGTGGCCCTGGGCCTGCTGGCGTTCAGCCAGGACAGGCGCTGGCTGGGGTATCTCCTGCTCGGCCTGGCGGTCTTTGCCAAGGAGGTGACCCTTGTATTTCTGGGGGCCTGCTTGCTGGATGAACTCATCCATAAGCGCTGGCGCCAGGCGGCTGTCCTGACCGCGATTGGCCTGATCCCCTTTGGGCTGTTTCAGGTCTGGCTGTGGCAGGTCTTCGGGCAGCCCGGGTTGGGCTCCGGTGGAGCAATGGCGACGCCGTTTGAATTCATCCCCTTCATGGGGCTGCTGCGCATCGGCGCGCACAGCGTGCCTTACCTGATCGCCATGTTGGTCGTTTTTGGCCCGGCGATTATTCTGCCTTCCATCTGGGGGGTCTGGAAATCTGTACAGTTTTGGAGGGCGGGGGAGAGAAATGTGGTAGTATTAGCCTTGCTCTTAAACAGCCTGGTCATCTTTTTTTTGCCCTTTTCGACCTTTCGAGAAACGGGCGGCATATTACGCCTGGGATGCGGGCTGGTGCTGTCGGTGCTGGTCTTCGCGGCCTGGTACCGGCAGAAGCGGGTATTGAACTATACCCTGTTTTGGATAGTACTTATGGTGTTCTTGTTCAAATCTCAAGGATGATGGCGGACATCATTGTTCATCTCACCATAAAAACACACGTCTGGTGTTGATTTTCTAACTGGAGAATATTATGTCCCTTGTAAAAGACTTTTCCGAGAAAGTGATCACCAATATTGAGAAAGTCATCGTTGGCAAGCGCCCCACGGTTGAATTAGCCGTGATGGGTTTGCTCTGTCAGGGGCACCTGCTGATCGAAGATGTGCCTGGGGTGGGGAAAACGATGTTGGCCCGCAGCCTGGCCAAATCTCTGGGCTGTTCTTTCAGCCGCATCCAATTCACCCCGGATATGCTGCCCAGTGATGTCACCGGCGTATCGATTTACAACCAGGTCAGCCGGGAGTTTGAGTTCCGCCCGGGGCCGGTTATGGCGCAGGTCGTTCTGGCAGACGAGATCAACCGGGCAACCCCCAAGACCCAGGCGGCTTTGCTGGAAGCGATGGAGGAACGCCAGATCACGGTGGATGGGGTGACCCGGCCTCTGCCGCGCCCATTCCTGGTGCTGGCAACGCAAAACCCGATTGAATATGAAGGCACCTTCCCCTTGCCCGAAGCGCAGGTTGACCGCTTCCTGCTGCGCTTGCGCCTGGGGTACCCCAGCCTGGAAGATGAAATCAGCGTCATGGAGCGCCAGCAGTTCCGCCACCCGTTTGAGGATCTGGAGCAGGCGGTCACCGCAGAGGAGCTTCAGCAGGCGCAGGAAGAGGTGAAAGAAATCTATGTCTCCTCGCAATTGAAGCGCTACATCGTCGAACTGGTGGAACAGACCCGCAAGCATGGCGAGGTGTATTTGGGCGCCAGCCCGCGCGGCAGCCTGGCTCTGCACCGCACAGCCCAGGCGCGGGCGGCTCTGGAAGGACGGGATTATGTCCTGCCGGATGATATCAAGTATCTGTCAGTGCCCACCCTGGCCCACCGGGTCATCCTGGGGCCGGGCGCTCGTCTGCGCGATCTGAGCGCCCAGCAGGTCGTGGAGGAAATTCTGCACAGCGTGCCGGTGCCGGGCGGAGATCCTACTGGCATCACCACGCCGGGGGCAAGGTCAAAAAGCCGCCATTCATCTGATGAAGGGCATGAATGAATTCTAACCAGCGTGTTCTGCTCGTTCTCCTGGCAGCCTGCCTGATTGCGGGCGCGGCGACGGGCGTCACCTTATACTTCCGCCTGGCTTATCTATGGGCTGGCGTGCTGCTTTTCAGCTGGGTCATGTCTCTGCTGGCGCTGCGCGGGGTGAAAATCCAGCGCAAAGCGCGCACCTCGCGCTCGCAGGTCGGGCAGATTTTTGAAGAACGATACGAAGTGCAGAATACGGGCCTTATGCCGCGCCTGTGGATCGAAGTGCGAGATCAATCACCGCTGCCAGGCTCCCAGGGATCGCATGTGCTGACGATGATTGGCGGCCGCGAGAGCCGGATGTATCTTGCCAGGGCGCGCCTGACGCAGCGGGGCGTTTTTCCATTGGGCCCGACGGATTTGATCTCGGGAGATTTATTTGGGCTTTTCCCGGTCAGCCGCAGGTTCCCCCACCAGGATTCGCTGCTGGTTTATCCGATGATGGTGGATGTGCTGAACTTCCCCAATCCACCGGGATTGCTGCCAGGCGGTGAGGCGCTGCGAAGGCGCACCAGCCAAATCACCTCCAACGCGGCCGGGGTGCGCGAATATGAGCCGGGCGACCCCTTGAACCGTATTCATTGGGTAAGCACTGCCCGCCGCAACCGGCTGATGGTCAAGGAATTCGAGCTGGACCCGCTGGCTGAGGTGTGGATCTTTGTCGATGCAGCTAAAGTAGTGCATGCTTCTCGGCCCCACACTGTGGCTGAATTTAACCCTCAAGATGTGTGGCGCAAACGCTACAAGTTTAGCCTTCCACCCTCGACGCTGGAATATGCTGTGACCAGTTCCGCCTCGCTGGCGCGCTTCTATCTGCAGCGCAGCCGAGCAGTGGGCCTGGTGACTTCGGGCGGAACGGTGAGGGTGCTCCCTTCGGATCGCGGCGGACGGCAGCTTGGAAAAATCCTGGAGGTCCTGGCGCTGCTGCAAGCGGATGGGGCCACACCGCTGCAGGCGGCGATTGAGGCGCAGGCGCGACACCTGCCGCGCGGCAGTACGGTAATCTTTGTCACCCCGTCTTCGTCGGATAACATTTATCGCATGGCGGATATGCTGCTGCGGCGCGGCCTGCGCCCGGTGGCAGTCTTGATTGACGCCGCCACCTTTGGGGGATATTTCAGCTCGGAAAAGCTGCAGGCTTCTCTGCGCGCCTTGAATGTGCCCAGCTGCCTGCTGAAAGATGGGGATGAGTTATCCGAAGTGTTATCCAGCGCGGTAATGTCGTTTCATTTTGGTTGAGATTTATAATACTCATCCAACCTGAGCCTGGCGGCGGCAATCATCGCCAGTTCACGCTCGTCGATCGTGTCTTCGCTCCTTTCATGCAACCAATCTGACCATTTCTGCAGAGTCTCGTCTTTCAGCCGGGCATACTGTGGCTGACCCGTCAGGCGTTCCAGCCAGGCCAGGTCGTTCTCAAGCAGGGCCAGCTGCAGCTCCAGCGTGGTGTAGCAGCAGGCGATTTCGGGCAGCCGTTCGGCTTTAGCTTGCGGATAGGTCGTGCTCAGCACCAGGGCATGGGGTGTAATCTTAAAAAGGCCAGCCAGCAGGACGATGGTGCGCTCGCTCGGGATGGTCAGATCCATTTCGATATGGGAGATCGCTACGCGTGAGACCGCCAGGCGTTCCGCCAGGGACTGCTGTGTCCAGCCTTGCTGCTGGCGCAGCCGGGCGATACGCCTGCCGATGGCCTCCAGCGGGCTAGCCTTGATGGCTTTTTGCGGGTTTTGACTGCTGCTTGCCTGCATGTGACCTCCAGCTTCTGGCTGATACTATACCGCAAAACTCGTTTCGTGACTGCTAAGTTGCTTAGCAGACAGATTACCCAGTATGGGGTATCCTGATGATTGTAGTAGGTTCTTTGGTTGATAAGGAGAATGTTATGAGCGTAAAACGTGCGATGATCACCGGGGTAACCGGGCAGGATGGGTCTTACCTGGCGGAGTTTCTACTGGAGCAGGGGTATGAGGTGATCGGGATGGTGCGTCGCTCCAGCACGATCAATTTCGAACGCATCCAGCATATCCAGGATCGCCTGACGCTGGTTTCCGGCGATCTGCTGGATCAGGCATCCCTGATCGACATCCTGCACGAGCACCGGCCTCACGAGCTGTACAACCTGGCGGCGCAGTCCTTCGTGCAGACTTCCTGGGGGCAGCCGGTCTTCACTGGCGAAGTGACCGCCCTGGGCGTCACCCGCCTGCTGGACGCGCTGCGCCTGGTGGACCCCGAAATCCGCTTCTACCAGGCCAGTTCCAGCGAGATGTTTGGCAAAGTGCGCGAGGTGCCGCAGCGGGAGACGACCCCCTTCTATCCGCGCAGCCCCTACGGCGTGGCAAAGGTGTATGGGCATTGGATCACGGTCAACTACCGCGAGAGCTACAACCTGTTTGCCGTTTCGGGCATCTGTTTCAACCACGAAAGCCCGCGCCGCGGCCACGAGTTTGTCACCCGCAAAATCGCCCGCGCTGCGGCGCGCATCAAGCTGGGCCTGGAGCACGAGCTGCGCCTGGGCAACCTGGACGCACAGCGCGACTGGGGTTGCGCCGCCGACTATGTGCGCGGCATGTGGCTGATGCTCCAGCAGGATCAGCCGGATGACTATGTGCTGGCGACCGGGCGCACCCACACCGTAGAGCGCTTCGCTGAGCTGGCCTTTGATGCGGTTGGCCTGGATTATCATGATTATGTGCTGCAGGACCCGCGCCTGATCCGCCCGGCGGATGTGGACCTGCTGGTAGGCGATCCCGGAAAGGCCCGGCACAAGCTGGGCTGGGAAGCCGCCACCAGCTTCGAGCAGCTGGTGAACATCATGGTAGAAGCCGAACTGCAGGCTAACAACCCGTGAGCTAAATCTGCTTGACAATCTGGCGGATGAACTTCTCGCCGCGCTCGATCAGCTCATCGTGCTCTGCGGGAACCGGCAGGTTGGACAAGAGCTGGCAGGTATGCTGGCGCAGGTAATCAGACGCACGAGGGCTGCCCTGAGCCTGCCATTTTTCAAGGCCCCAGCGCGGAAAGTACGGGCTGCTGTAATATGCGCTGCGGAAGTTGGCCCGCGTCGATGGGGCAGCCAGGAAGTTCCCGGCTGGTCCAACCCGATCAATTTCTTCCAGGGCGGCTGCACCCTCGCTCAGGTCGAAGCCAGCCGCGTAGCGCCGGGATTGGGCGATGATTTCGTGCACATAGACTGCCAGGTTGGGCGAGAAGGCCTTGGAACCCAGCACATCCCCGCAGAAGGGCGCCAGGCTGCCCGGGCCCAGGCAGGTGGTCAGGTGGTTGAGCCAGAAGCTGTCCGCGCTGGGCAGGTCTGCGCTCCAGCCGTTGCCGCTGCCAGATGCGCCGCAGTGCGGCAGGTGGTAGTGTGCCATCATCTCGGCGCAGGCCAGGCTGAGCAGCATGCTGTGCGGGTCGTAGAAATTGACCATCGTCTTCAGGTCCATATAGGCGGGCAGGATGCCCAGCACGATCGGGGCGCCCGGACGCAGCACCTGGCTGATCACCAACCCCGCCAGCAGTTCGGCGATCAGCAAGGCAAATGTGCTGGCGGGCAGCAGCGGGGCAGAGGCGCCAGCCATGCTGTAGTTTGAGAAGATGACCGGCAGGCCGCGCTGGACAGCCAGCTCCATCTTCTCCAGGGTTCCCGTGTTCATCACCAACGGGGTGAGGGGGTTGAAATAGGGCAGCACACAGGGCTGTTTATCCAGGTCGCCGCGCAGCAGTTCGAGCAGGTCGAGCGCCTGCGGGAAGCTGGTTTCTTCCGAGACCAGCAAGACCAGCGGCTTGGTGGTGTTGGCGGCCATCTCCAAAACCGCGTACAGGTCGGCGGCCTGGACGGGGACATCCTGGACGATCCCCACCGTGGAGATGACATCATAGTTGGGCAGGCAAGCGCCTAGGCGCACCATGTCCTGCATGTTGCAGCGCGAGAAGGGGGTCAGCTGATCGGTGAGCGCATCCTGGTAAAAAAGATTGGTTACACCGATGCCGAAGCGCGCTTCGCCCTGCCCGAGGCGAAAAGCAAATTCGCCTTGCTGGCTGTACAGGTCGATAGTGGAGGGAGCGGTTCCCAGCGCCCATTCGACTGGTTCGGGTGGGAGGCGCAGGATATCATCTTGCAGGCAGGCGGTACCGAGGCGCTGAGCCAGCTTCTGGCGCATGGCGGGCGAGTCAATCCGCACACCGGTAGTCTCCAAGATTTTCAAGGCGTAGGCATGCACCTGGTGGATTTGATCTTCCTTGAGCAGGGTCAGGTGGGGGAGGGCGAAAGTGTCCATATGGTTGGATTCCTAAGCAGTCTCTTCGGGCAGCAGACGGGCCAGCGCCCGAAGCAGGGCGTCAATGTCTTGGGGCGTGTTGTAGCCCTGGATGGACAGGCGGATCAGGTGCCGCCCGCCCCATTCGATGATTGGGATTTCGATCTGATCTTCCGTAAAGAGGCGCGCTTTCAGCCGGGCGGGATCGCGCAGCCGGGGCAGCTGCGCCGCGCCAATCTGGGTGGGCAGCAGGTCTGACCCCTGGGCTGGATGGGGGTAGATGGAGGGCTGGCCGGTCAGCTCGTCGATGCGCTGCAGGGCTTTGATCAGCAGGGCATGGCAGTTCTGGCTGACTTGCTCCCAGCCATGCGCATGCATAAAGTCAATCGCATCGGAGACCGCCAGCGCCGCGGCTGGATCCTTCGTTCCGTTCCAGATCAGGTAGTCCAAGAATTGAGAGCCAGCAGTCGTTTCAGGTGAGGCATGGTAGCCCCAGCTGACGATCAGGGGCTCGACCAGACCCTGCACCCTGGGGTGGGTGTAGAGGAACCCGGCACCCTTGGGGCTGAGCATCCATTTGTGGCAGTTGCCGGTGTAGAAGTCCGCTCCCAGGGTGTCCAGGTAGAGCGGGATTTGACCGGGAGCGTGAGCGCCGTCTACCAGGGCCAGGATGCCCGCCTGGCGCGCCCTGGCGCAGATGGCCTCCACCGGCAGGCGCAGGGCGGTGGGGGAGGTAACCTGGCTGAGATAGATCAGCCTGGTGCGCGGGTTGACCGCCTGCCAGATGCGCTCGACGATCTCTTCGGCTGGCGGAGCGGGGAGCGGGATCGGCTGGCGCAGATAACGGGTGCCGGTCTTCTGGCAGATGAACTCCCAGGTGTAGTCGCAGGCGCCGTACTCGTGATCGCTGGTCAGGATTTCATCGCCGGGGGCGAGCGGCAGGGAGCGCGCCACGATGTTGACCCCGTGCGTGGCGTTGGGAACGAAGACCAGGTTATTGGCGGCGGTGTGCAGGTAAGCGGCCAGGGTCTGGCGCGCCTGGCGATCATGAGCCGGGAAATCACGCCCCAGGAACTGCACCGGCTCACGCTCCAGAATTCTCTGCCAGTTCTGATAAGCCCGGAAAACTGGCCTGGGGCAGGCGCCGAATGAGCCGTGATTGAGGAAGATAATCTCGGGGTCGAGCAGGAAATATTTCTTCAGAGGATTGTTCATCTCCGTATTATAAGCTACCCGGCAAGAGATGCGTTTTTTCTGCAGAAAACCCTTATAATATTTACAATAAAGGAGGCCGCCATGGCAATCTATGTTTTGTTGGGCAGTCTTACGGATGAGGGCGCCGAGAAAATCCGTCAGCACCCGGAGTGGATCCAGGAAGTCAACCAGGATTTGGACAGGATGGGGGTGAAGGTCATCGCCCAGTACGCCGTGCTGGGACCGTATGACCTGGTGAATATTGTTGAAGCGCCGGACAATAAAACGGTGGTGCGTGTTTCGACCCAACTGTCCCTGCGGGGTAGTGTTAAAATCACTTCGATGCCAGCCATTTCGATCGAAGATTTCATCGCTTCGTTGAGGTAATGTATGGAATTTGCTGACCTGATCAAAGAACGCCGCTCTATCCGCATGTTTACGCCTCAGCCAGTTGAAGCCGAGAAGCTGGAGGCGATCTTGAACGCTGCCAATATTGCTCCTTCGGCGGGCAACCTGCAGGCCTATGAGATTTATGTTGTGACTCAACCCGAGCAGCGGGCTGCCCTGGCTCTGGCTGCGCTGAACCAGAATTTTATCGCCCAGGCGCCGGTGGCGCTGGTCTTTTGCAGCCACCCAGTGCGCAACATGCCCAAGTATGGCCGGCGCGGCGAAGGCCTCTACGCCCTGCAAGATGCCACCATTGCCTGCACCTATGCCATGCTGGCAGCAGCCGATCAGGGGTTGGGGAGTGTATGGGTGGGGGCGTTCAACGATGAAGCGGTGACCTGGGTGATCCAGCCAGGGGCTGACCTGCGTTCAGCTGGACCGCGACCGGTGGTAATCTTATCTATCGGCTATGCGGGGGAGTCGCCGCCGCCCAGGTTGCGCCGTCCGCTGACAGACCTGGTGCACCGGCTGTAGGAACAGTCGGGCATGGCTGAAATGACGCCGCCTCTCTTGACAGGTAAATCTATCCGGTGTATTATGGGAGCGCTCCCAAGCCAGTTCTTTATTATCAGCTGTTTTTAGCCTATTGTTGTTTGTAAGTCAGCAAGAATCCTGTTCAATAGATTGATATTGGGAGCGCTCTCAGGTTGAAGCATGCCCACTCTTGAAGAAATTGCCCGCTTAGCTCAAGTCTCTCGTTCGACCGTCTCCAGAGTAATCAATAATGATCCTAACGTCAGCCCGGACACGCGCCAGCGCGTGACAGAGGTGATTCGCGAGTTGAATTTCCACCCCAACCGTGCCGCCCGCAGCCTGGCAGGAGGGCGCACGCATGTGCTCGGCCTGGTGATCCCGCGCGCCATCATCAGCTTTTTCCATGATCCTTTCTTTCCTCTGCTGCTGCAGGGCGTCACTTCGGCCTGTAACGCCCGCGATTATTCGGTTATGCTCTGGCTGGCTGAGCCAGGGGATGAGCACCGCATGGTGCAGCAGGTGCTTGGCATCGGCCTGATTGATGGTATCCTGATCACCTCCGTCCTGGTCAACGACCAGATTGTCAACCGCCTCAACGCCAGCAAGCTGCCATTTGTCGTCATCGGCAGGTATCCGGATTTAGAATGCGCCTGCTATGTCAATGTGGATAACATCAACAGCGCGCGGGAAGCGGTATCCTACCTGCTGCGCCTGCGGCGCAAGAGGGTGGCGACTATCACCGGCCCGCTCGGGCTGTACGAAGGCCTGGATCGCCGCGATGGCTACCTGGCGGCGCTGAAAGACCGCGGCCTGCCGGTCGACCCGCATCTGGTTGTGGAAGGTGATTTCACCGAAGATGGCGGCTACCAATCGGCGCTCAGGCTGCTGCCGCACAAGCCCGATGCGATCTTTGCCGCCAGTGATATGATGGCGGTGGGCGCGCTGCGTGCCATCCAGGAGGTGGGCCTGCGCGTACCGGAGGATATCGCCCTGATCGGCTTTGACGATCTACCGATCGTTTCCCGGACGCAGCCGCCGCTCACCACCGTGCGCCAGCCGATCCCGCAATTGGGCTCGGCCGCGACCGAGATGCTGATTGATTTGATCGAACATCCGACGGATCAGCCCCGCCGGGTGATTCTGCCCACTGAACTGATTATCCGCAAATCCTGCGGTTCGAGCAGATGATGGACTCCTGAGGGATTTAGAAAGGCAAGGGCATTCATGCGCTACGGTTATTTTGATGATCAGCACCGCGAATATGTCATCACCCAGCCAGATACCCCGCTGCCCTGGATCAACTACCTGGGCTGCGAGGATTATTTTGGCCTGATCTCCAACACCGCCGGGGGTTATTCTTTCTATAAGGATGCACGCCTGAGGCGCATCAGCCGCTACCGCTATAACAATGTGCCTTTCGATGAGGGCGGGCGCTATTTTTATCTGCGCGATGAGCATAGCGGTGAGTATTGGTCGCCCACCTGGCAGCCCACCCGCAAGGAACTGGACAGCTACGAGTGCCGCCAGGGTCTGGGCTACACTGTCATCTGCTCCACCCGCCAGCAGATCGAAGCAAAGGCGCGCTATTTTGTACCCCTGGGTCAGAATCTGGAAATCTGGGAGTTGACCCTGACCAACCACCGCCCCGAGCCAGCCCAGCTCTCCATCTTCTCGCTGGTCGAGTTCTGCCTGTGGGACGCCCTGGATGACGCCAGCAATTTTCAGCGCAACTATTCTACCGGGCAAGTGGAGGTCGAGGATGAGATCATCTATCATAAGACCGAGTATCGTGAGCGGCGGGATCATTTCGCCTACTTCGCCTGTTCGCAGGTCCTGGCGGGCTTCGACACCCAGCGCGAAAGCTTTTTAGGCCCCTACCGGGGCTTCTCCAACCCGCTGGCAGTGGAACGAGGCGCTTGCTCGAACTCGATCGCCCACGGCTGGTCGCCGGTGGGCTGCCACCATGTCCGTCTGAGCTTGCAGAGCGGGGAAACCCGGCGCATCATTTACTTATTGGGATATCATGAAAACCGGCGCGAGCAGAAATTCGACCCGCCCGGCTCTCAGCGCATCAACAAGACAACCGTGAAGCCGGTGATCGAGCGCTATTTGAACCCGGAAAACGTTGAAGCGGCTTTTGCTGCCCTGCAAGAGTACTGGCAGGGCCTGGTGGGCATCCTGTCGGTGGAGACGCCGGATGTGCATACCAACCGCATGGTCAACATCTGGAACGCCTACCAGTGCATGGTGACCTTCAATATGTCCCGCTCGGCCTCCTTCTATGAATCGGGCATCGGGCGCGGCATGGGTTTCCGTGATTCCAACCAGGACCTGCTGGGCTTTGTGCATATGGTGCCAGCGCGCGCCCGCCAGCGCATCCTGGACTTGGCAGCCACGCAGATGGAGACAGGCGGGGCTTATCACCAATACCAGCCGCTGACCAAGCGCGGCAACGACACGGTGGGCAGCAATTTCAACGATGATCCGCTCTGGCTGGTGGTGGGGGTGGCGGCGTACGTTAAGGAAACGGGCGATTGGGGCATCCTGGATGAGCTGACCCCGTTTGACTCGCGGCCTGGCAGCGAGGCGCCGCTGTACGAGCATCTGCAGCGCAGCCTGCGCTACACCCTGGACAGGCTCGGCCCGCACCAGCTGCCGCTTATCGGGCGGGCGGACTGGAACGACTGTCTGAACCTGAACGCCTTCTCGGCGGAGCCGGGCGAATCGTTCCAAACCACCACCAATAAGGATGGCAAAGTGGCTGAGTCGATCTTCATTGCCGGGCTGTTAATCCTGGCAGCCAGGGAGATGGTCGCCATCGCCAGCCGCACTGGCCGCGACCAGGAAGCGGCGGGCTACCAGGCGGCGCTGGAGCGCATGCAGGCCACACTGCTGGAGCATGGCTGGGATGGGGGCTGGTTCCTGCGCGCCTACGATGACTTTGGCGACAAGATCGGCTCGCGCGAATGCGAAGAAGGCCAGATTTTCATCGAACCGCAGGGTATGTGCGTCATGGCGGGGGTTGGGCTGGATGATGGCAAGGCCCTCAGCGCCCTGGAGGCTGTGCATAACCGCCTGGCGACCCCGCATGGCATCGTTCTGCAGCAGCCCGCCTATTCGCGCTACTATCTGAACCTGGGCGAAATCTCCTCTTATCCGCCCGGCTATAAGGAGAACGCCGGTATTTTCTGCCACACCAATCCCTGGATTATGATCGCCGAAACCCTTCTCGATCACGGTGATCAGGCGTATGATTACTACCTGCGCATCAATCCTTCTGCGCGGGAGGAGCTCAGCCAGGTGCACCGCTGCGAGCCATATGTGTATGCTCAGATGATCGCGGGCAAAGACGCCCCCACCCACGGCGAGGCGAAGAACTCCTGGCTTTCTGGCACGGCGGCGTATAATTATGTCGCCATCACGCAGTGGATTTTGGGCATCCGCCCGGATTACGATGGTCTGCAGATCAGGCCGGTGATCCCGTCTGGCTGGGATGGGTTCAGCGCCCGGCGGCGCTTCCGCGGCGCGGAGTACCAGATCAGCGTGCGGCGCGCCGGGCCGGGCAGTTCGATTTCTTTGAAAGTCAACGGACAGCCGCTGGAAGGGTGTGTGATCCCGATCTCCGCCGTCCAGGGGCCGGTCGTGCAGGTGGAAGCGACCCTGTCATGAGCAGGCTCAACCAGCCGGCGAAAAACTCGATGACCGAGGTGGTTTGATGAACTACGGTTATTTTGATGACGAAAACCGCAGCTATGTGATTACCAATCCGCTCACCCCGGTGAAGTGGATAAATTACATCGGCACGCTGTCCTTCGGTGGTTTTGTGGATCACACCGGCGGGGCACTGCTGTGCAAGAACGACCCCGCCCTGAACCGCATCACCAAGTACATCTCGCAGATGCCCGCCTCCGATTTCAAGGGCGAGACGCTCTACCTGCGCATTCGCCAGGGGCAGGACTGGAAGGTTTTCTCACCCTTCTTTGTGCCTGGCCTGGAAGCCTATGACCATTACGAATGCCAGGTCGGGCTGGGGTTCACCCGCATCGTCTCCGAATATTACGGTCTGCGCTGCGAGGCGACCATCTTTGTCCCCACCAACGCCGACTGCGAAATCCGCGACATCCGTGTCACCAACCTGGGCAAGAGCCCGGTCTGTGTGGATGCCATCCCGCTGGTGGAATATACCCATCCGGATGCGCTCAAGCAGCTGACCAACGCCGATTGGGTGCCGCAGACCATGCAGAGCCGGGCTGTCAGCCAGCCAGATGGCCGGGTGGTGCTGGTGCAGTATCCCTTCATGTTCAAGGATATGCGGGTCAACTACTTCACCTCCAACCTGCCGGTCTCCTCCTACGACAGCGACCGCAAGCTCTTCCTGGGCGGAAACGAGTATGCCGGTTTTGCCCATCCGGCAAGTTTGCAGCAGGAGGAGCTGAGCAACTCGCAGGCCAATCGCGGGGATAACATCGCCGCCCTGCTGCACCATCTGGGCGAAATCCAGCCCGGCGAGACGGTGCGGCTGATTATCCAGCTGGGACAGGCTGAGAGCCTGGAGTCCGCTGCCCCCGCCATCGAGAAGTACCGCCAGCCGGAGCAGGTTGACCAGGCCTTGGCCGACATCGGGCGTTTCTGGGACGAATATCTCTCCCGCTTCACGGTGAACACCCCAGATGTGATGATGAACCGCATGCTCAACGTGCACAACCCGCGCCAGTGTTACATCACCAAGAACTGGTCGCGCTACCTGTCGCTGTACCAGCTGGGCTATGGGGCGCGCGGCATCGGCTGCCGTGACTCCTCGCAGGACGTGATGGGCATCATGTGCCAGGCATCCGCCGAGGGCAAGGCCCTGCTGCGCAGCCTGATGGGCATCCAGCGCGAGAACGGCTCGGCCTACCACCAGTACAACCCGCTTTCGCTGGTCGCCAGCGAGGGCGACGCCCTGGAGCGGGAAGACCGGCCGCATTATTACAGCGACGACCACCTGTGGATTGTCCTGGCCGCCTGCGCCTACCTCAAAGAGACAGGCGACTTTGCCTTCCTGGACGAGATGATTGCCTACTACGATAAGGATAAAGCCGGGCGCCCTCTGCGCACTGGAACGGCGCTGGATCACCTGCGGCGAGCATTGGCTTTCACCTACCAGGATGTGGGCGAGCATGGGCTGCCGCTGCTCGGTTTTGCCGACTGGAACGACACGGTCAACCTGGAGCGGGGCGCCGAGTCCCTGTTTACCGCCAATCTATATGGCAAGGCCCTGCAGGAGATGATCGAGCTGATGAGCTACCTGGGGCAGAGCCTGGTGGTGGATCAGTATCGGCTGTGGTATGAGGAGATGCACCAGCGGGTGAACGCTCACGCCTGGGATGGTGAATGGTATCTGCGCTATTTTGACGCCGATGGCAGCCCGCTGGGCTCGCGCACCAACACCTTTGGCCAGATCTACACCAACGGGCAGTCCTGGCCGGTCATTTCCGGCTATGCCAGCCCGGAGAAGGCGCGCAAGGCGCTGGACTCGGTCTACCGGCACCTCAACACCCGCCACGGGATCAAGCTGAGCACGCCGGGCTTCAATGGCTTTGACCCGGCCCGCGGCGGCATCACCACCTATCCGCCGGGTGCAAAAGAGAACGGCGGCATCTTCCTGCATGCCAATCCCTGGGTGATCATCGCCGAGACGATGCTGGGCAACGGCGACCGGGCTTACGAGTATTACCACCAGATCAACCCGGCGGCGCAGAACGAGCGCATTGACGAATACGAGAGCGAGCCGTACGTCTACCCACAGAATGTGCTGGGCGATGAGCATCCGCAGTTTGGGCTGGCGCGCAACAGCTGGCTGACCGGCACGGCCTCCTGGGCTTACCAGGCCGCCACGCAGTACATTCTGGGCATCCGCCCGGCTTACCAGGGCCTGGTGATTGATCCCTGTATCCCGCGCGCCTGGGACGGTTTCTCGGTGGAGCGCACGTTCCGCTCGGCGCGCTACGAGATCAGCGTGCGCAATCCGAAGCATGTCTGCAAGGGCGTGCGCCAGGTGTCGGTGGATGGGCGGATTCTGGTGGGGGCGCTGATCCCGATTTATGCTGACGAGAAGACGCACCAGGTGGAAGTGACCCTGGGATAACGGATGAGAGGTGATAGCTGATGGGTGAATATTACGGTCTGCCAACGGGCGAGCTGAGCAATCCATTCTTCCGTCTGGAGTACCTGTCCAGCCTGGGGCCGCGCATCATCCGCCTGGCGCCCAGGGGCGAGGAAATCAACCTGCTGGCGGAAGTGCCGCAGTTCGGCTGGCAGACGGTGAACGGCTTTTATTCGGTGCGCGGCGGGCACCGTCTGTGGCACGCCCCTGAGACGGCCCAGCGCACCTACGTGCCAGATGACGACCCCATCCTGATCGAGCAGATCCCCAACGGGGTCTCGCTGGTGCAGCCGGTGGAGAAGCAGACCGGCATCCAGAAAGAGATCCGGGTGGAGGTCAGCCCGGGCCATCCGCAGGTGGTGCTGACCCATATTTTAACCAACCAGAATCTGTGGCCGGTGGAATTGGCGCCCTGGGCCATCACTCAACTGCAACTGGGCGGGTTGGTGGTTCTGCCGCAGCAGGAAGGCAAGCTTGACCAGGGCGGCCTGCAGGCCAACCGCCACCTGGTGTTGTGGCCCTACACGCGCTGGGACGACCCGCGCCTGAAGCTGGGCGAGGCCTATATCCAGGTGTTAGCGCAGCCGCGCGACAGCCAGTTCAAGATCGGCTATTTCAACCGCCACGGCTGGTTCGGCTATTTCTATCAACAGTGGTTCTTCTGCAAGCGCTTCATCCCGCGCCTGCAGGGGCTGCATCCCGATTTCGGCAGCAATGTGGAGGTGTTCTCCGATCACCAGTTTGTCGAGCTGGAGACGCTCGGCCCGCTGGAGCGGCTGGAGCCGGGGGAGAAAGTGCAGCACCGCGAGATCTGGAGCCTGCACCACACCGGCGCTATGCCCGCTACGTTGGAGGAAGCCCACGCCAAAATTATGGAGCTGGAGTTATGACAAGGTCTTCTCAATCCAATATGACAACCAAAACACTTATTCCTTTCCTGGCGATAACCTTCGGTCTGACCTGGGGGCTGGCAATCATCTTCGTTCTGTTCACTGACCAGATCGTTGCTGTCTTTGGCGAGCTTAGTATCAGCAACCCGCTATTCATCCTGGCTGTGTATTCGCCCGGCTTTGCCAGCGCGTTCTTGGTTTGGCGACAGTATGGATTTAAAGGCCTTGTCAGCTTCTTTCGGCGACTGACCTTGTGGCGTGTCTCCCGGTGGTGGTGGTTGTTCATCATCCTGGGCATTCCCGCAATCATGTACGCCGGGGCTGCGGTGAAAGGTGCGATTAACGCCCCGTTTCCCTTCTCCCCCTGGTACCAGGTGCTTCCGGCCCTGGCGCTGACCTTGTTTCTCGGCCCCATCGAGGAGTTTGGGTGGCGTGGGCTTGCCCTGCCTCTGCTGCAGCGCAAGTTCGCTCCATTTTGGGCTGGCCTGATCCTCGGCATCATTTGGTCAGTTTGGCATACCCCCGCTTTCCTGATTGGCGGAACTCCCCAGAGCGCTTGGTCATTCGCCCCCTACTTTGCTGGCACCACCGCCGTTTCCGTCATTCTGACAGCGTTGTTCAATGATTCTCGCGGCAGCCTCCTGACCGCCGTCTTGGTTCACTTCCAGCTGAATAACCCCATTTGGCCCGACGCCCAGCCCTGGGACAACCTCTTGCTGATCACCGCTGCCGTCATCATAGTCTGGCTGAACCGGCGCACGATGTTCCGACACGGGTCCGGCGTTACCGACATCCTTATGCCGGAACAAGGGGTTTTAGGATGACTCTATAAAATCCTTTGGTCGCCAATGAGGGGGAATTTGTCCCACGTTCGCCAATGCCCCCCTTGGGTTGAAATCTGGTAGAGGAGCATTGCACGTGTGGGAGGAGCATTGCACCTGAGAGGTGCATTGCTCCTGGGGTAGGCCTCCAACAGCAGATGCAATGCACGTGTGATGTGCAATGCGCCATGTGTTTACCCTCCAGAGACGAATATCCCTGGGAAGGTTGGCTGGTAAGCGGGGAAGATTTCGCTGACCGCCGGGTTGTTCAGCCGTTTGGCGCACAGCTCAGCCAGCACATCCCGGTAGTCGGTGGTCACAGCCAGATCGCCCGGTCCGACCAGCTGGCCCTGGCCCAGCCCCGGCCAATCCCCGTACACCTTGCCCCCCAGCACGCCGCCGCCCATCACCAGCATCACCCCGCCGTGCCCGTGATCGGTGCCCAGGCTGCCGTTCTCCCGGGCGCGCCGCCCGAATTCGCTCATCACCACGATGCTCAGGCGGCTCATCTGCCGGTGCAGATCGGCGTAGAAAGCCGCCAGCCCTGCCGCCAGCTCGCCGGCCAGACGGGCAAACACACCACTGACGCTGCCCTGAGCGAAATGGGTGTCCCAGCCATCCAGGTCGATGGCCGCCGTCTCCAGACCGGCCTCGGTTTTGATCAGCATGGCGATCTGCTTCAAGCCCTGCCCGAAGCGGGTATCCGGGTAAACCAGGCTGGTCTCCGGCTGGTAGCTGGCCGGGTCGAGGCCCTGCAGCGTGTGCAGTAGATCGAGCGTATCCCGCCCGAGCTGGCACAGAGCGCCAGGGCCTGTGTACAGCGCAGCGAGGGCAGCGCGCAGCTGAGCCAGCGACTGCGAATCGCCTAAATAATGGAAATCGGTGATCGAATGCAGGGCGGCGACGGGGATTCCTCCGCTCAGCGAGCGCGGCGGCCGTTCGCCCAGCGCCAGGGCGCGCAAGGGGGAGGCGCTGCCGGTGTCCAGCGAGGCCAGGTGGCGCCCCAGCCAGCCGGAAGCCGGACCGCTCTCATCGCTCACGCCGCGCTCCATCAGTTCCTGGGCCTTGAAATGGCTGCGCGATTCGTCCGGCGCGCCGCAGGCCTGCACGATCGCCAGGCGCTGATCCTGCCAGGCGAGCAGCAGCGGCGCCAGGGCCGGGTGCAGGCCGAAGAAGCCATCCAGGTCGATGGCCCGCTCCGCCGGGCTGGCCTGGGGGTCGCCGGGAGAAGGGATGCCCAGGGTGGGGCGCAGGTTGTAGTAGTCAGGCTCACCGTAGGGCGGCGCCAGGTTCAGCCCATCTGCCGCGCCGCGCAGGAATACCACCACCAGTGTATCGCCAGCAGGGGAGGCGCGGCTGGTGGTGAAAGACAGCCGGGAGGCCAGGCGGCTGGCCGGCAGGGCAGCCAGGGTCTGCAGGAAACTGCGTCGAGAGAGGGGGGTGGACATCAGAGTGCTCCGTGGGTTCAGCGCCATTGGAAATCCGGGCTGGACAGCAGGCCGACTGTCAGCAGGGCGGGTAGGTCATCCTGCTGCGCGCCCGCGGCCTGCAGGCTGGCAAGCAGCTGCGTTCTGCAGGCCGCTTCCAGCGGATGACCCAGCAGCAGGAGGCTGAGCCAATCGGCCTGCGCGGCGGGCAGCAGGTCCTGCAGGGGCGCTGCCAGACTTTGCAGGTCGAGCCGAGTGCCCTTGATCCCGCCATTCACCAGGGCAAATGCGAAGCGCCAGCGCGGCATCAGGTTGCCCATCCAGGCGGATGAACTGTCCGGGTAGCCGTCCGGCGTAGGCCAGCTGAAGTAGGACTGACCCATGCTGGCGAGGTGCTCCTGGAGGGGCTGACTGCCGTCGGTATCCGCCCCCAGCATGCGCAGCGCTGAGCAGATAAAGTGGTTCGGGCGCTTGAAGGTGGGCTGGGCCTGCGCCAGGCCGTCCAACAGGATCACCCGCAGCAGGGCGGCGATCTGGCCGTGGCTGTCCAGGAAGGCCCTGGCGGCGCGCTGGGTCAGTTCCTGGTTGGAGGAGACGCTGGTAGGTTCGTCGCCCAGGAAGCGGCGGCTGAGCTTGCGGGCCAGGTGCAGAGCGGTGGATGGGTGACGGGCCAGAGCCTCGATCACCTGCTCCACTTCCCCCTGCCCGGTGGGCATGATCTCCATCCCCAGCACTTTTTTGCTGCCAGGATCGTGCAGAGCGGGCTTGAAGACGAACTCGCCGCGCCAGAAATGATCCTTGATCGTCCAGCCGGTCAAGCAGCGCGCCAGTTCCATCACATCCTGCTGGCTGTAGCCGCCGTCCACACCCAGGGTGTGCAGCTCCATGATCTCGCGGGCGTAGTTCTCGTTAGGCGCGCCGCGCTGGTTGGCCTGGTTGTCGAGGTAGTGCAGCATGGCGGGCGAATGGGCAGAGGCCCACAGCAGGTCGCCAAAATTGCCCAGGGCATGCGGGCGGATCACCTGCCGATCGTCCACGGTCTTGAGGAAGAAGCAGTCGCCCTTGTCCACGCTGATGTTGAAGTGGTCGCTCCAGAAATCGACCATCAGCTCGTAGAGCTGGCGGCGGCTGTACACCTGTCGGATCAGGGCGGCCTGGCGCAGCTCGCCGGGGACGGTCTGGCGATCCAGGTTGTCGAACAGCTTATCGCTGCGGTCAGCCAGGTCGCTGGCCTCCAGGGCGAGGGTGTCCAGGGCGCGCAGGCGCAGTTGGCAGGGCAGGTCGTCGAGAGCTTCGGGAGCCAGCTGCTCCTCGATCCAGGCTGGCAGACCGATCTGCTTGACCCGCAGGCGCTCTTCTGGGCGCGGACCGAAGGTCAGCCGGTTGAGGGCCTGGAAGTGGGCCGGGCTGGGGGAGGCGGCCAATTCGCCCAGCTGCTCGAGCGGCAGGGCCGGGTCTGCCAGCCGCCGGACGAGTGGGGAGCAGGCTTGCAGCGCCGCGCCCCCTGCCAGCAGGGCTGACAGGTGCAGAAATTGGCGCCGCGAGAGCATCAGGAAGCGGCTCCGGGCTCCAGCCCGGCGTCCACCGGCTGGGCGGCAAGCCTGGCCGGTGCGGGCATCCAGCGCAGGATGGCAAAGGCGGCCGCGCCCAGGGTGGTGACCGTGGCCAGGGGCAGGATCAGCAGCCAGCCCAGCAGGGGCAGGGCCGAGGCCAGTTCCAGGGTCAGCGCGCCGCGCAGGAAGGCGCCTGCCTCGCTCAGCCGCCCGCCCATTTTGTCGTTCAGCGCCGCGCCGATCCGGCTGGACAGCCCGGCCGCGCCCAGGCTGCTGAAGGCCAGGATCAGGCCGATTAAGACCCAGCCAATCAGCTTGGCGGCTCCGGCCGGTAGGGACAGGAAGAAGACTGCCGGGAGCAGGGTGATCAGCAGGAGCGCCAGCCCCAGCCCGAAGCAGGCTTTAGCGGAGGTTTGCAGGCGCAGGCGGGCGCGCTCAGTCGCGCCGGGGTAGAGCAGCTGCCAGAACAGGAGCAGGGCCGGGTAGCTGAGGCCCAGGAACAGCAGGACGCCGAAAACGGCGGTAATATCAGCCATCATAGGGTTCCTTTCTTGAGTTTGTGGTTTCTCTAGAGAAGAATACAGGCCAGGGCGGGAAAAGTTGCAGCATTACACGTGCCGGAGGGGCAGTGCACCTTGCAGGAGGTGCGGATACCGCGCCTGGTGCAGGATGGTTTGGTGCGAAAATAACCGTAATCCTGATCATCAGCGCAGCTGTTTGTTAATGCAGGAATACACCGGGTTTTGGCAGCAGGGTGGGGATGTGGAGGTCTGGGCAGCGCGTGAGTATAAAACTCTCCTCTTGACGAATCGGCCTGGCTCAGTTACACTCACTCCCATCTATGAACCGTCTCTGCTCGTTCTCCTATACTCGCTATTATTATTACGGCCTCCACAAGATGGCCGTTGGCGCAGCATAGCGGGCGAGAGCAGCAGATCAACCCCAGGCGCGAGACCAACGGTCTCGCGTTTTTTGTTTTCTGCCCAAGGAGCAGCCATGCCCGTCCGAGGAGTGCGCGGTGCAAACGCCGCCGAAAGCGATACCCCGCAAGCTATCCTGGAGGCCACCCGCCTCCTGCTGCAGGCCATGCTTGCCGCCAACCCCGGCCTGCAGACCGGCGACCTGGCGGCGGCCTTCTTTACCCTCACCCCTGACCTGAGCGCGGCGCACCCCGCCGCGGCGGCGCGCGCCCTGGGCTGGAGCGAAGTCCCGCTGATCTGCGCCCAGGAGATCCCCGTGCCGGGCAGCCTGGAGCGCTGCATCCGGGTGTTGCTGCTGTGGAACACTGAACTGCCTCAATCCGCTGTCCGCCATGTCTACCTGGGCCAGGCTGCCAGCTTGAGGCCAGATTTATCAAGCTGAACATGGTTTGTCCTTAAACGTTGTTCAGCCAGGAGGCTGATATGATGATCATCATGCGCACGGACGCCACTGCCAGGGAAATTACGGCGGTGGTGGAGCGGGTCGAGGGCATGGGCCTGCGCGCCCATATCTCGACCGGCGAAGAACGCACCGTCATTGGCGCCATCGGTGATGGCCGCCCGGTATACAAAGATCAGTTCATGCTCATGTCGGGCGTCGATCGCGTCCTGCCGATCTCGCGCCCCTATAAGCTGGCCTCGCGCGAGTTCCGCCCGCAGAACTCCACCTTCCCCCTGAACGGTGTGCAGGTCGGCGGGGCTGGCGTGGTGCTGATCGCCGGGCCGTGTTCGGTGGAGAACCGCAGCCAGCTGTTGGAGACTGCCCACGCCGTGCGTGAAGCCGGCGCGCATGCTCTGCGCGGCGGCGTCTTCAAACCGCGCACTTCGCCCTATTCCTTCCAGGGCCTGGGGGAGGAAGGGCTGGAACTGCTGGTGGAGGCGCGCCAGCAAACCGGCCTGCCCATCGTCACCGAGGTGATGCGCGAAGAGCAGATTGCCTTGATGACCCGCTATGTGGATGTCTTGCAGATTGGGGCGCGCAACATGCAGAACTACGCCCTGCTGCATGCCGTGGGCGAGAGCCAGCACCCCGTGCTGCTCAAGCGCGGCATGAGCGCCACGGTGGAGGAACTGCTCATGGCGGCAGAGTACATCCTGTCGCATGGCAACCGCCGGGTGATCCTGTGCGAGCGCGGCATCCGCACCTTCGAGACCAGCACGCGCAACACCACCGATATCAACGCCATCCCGGTGCTGAAGGAGATGACCCACCTGCCGGTGATTCTGGATCCCAGCCACAGCACAGGCAACTGGAGCTATGTCACCTCGGTCGCCCGGGCGGCGGTGGCGGCTGGGGCAGATGGTCTGATCGTGGAGGTGCATGTGCGTCCAGACGAAGCCATGTCGGACGGCGGCCAGTCGCTCAAGCCGGAGCGCTTCGCCGAGCTGGTGCGCCAGGTGGGTGCGATCGCGGAAGCAGTAGGGCGCAGCCTGGCGAAGCACTCCGCCCCATCGGATCAGAGCCATGCCGCCCACTGACTCGCTGTCTGCCTCGACGGTGGCGATCCTGGGCCTGGGGCTGATGGGTGGGTCGCTGGCGCTGGCGCTGCGCGGGCGCTGCGCCAGCATGCTGGGGGTCGACCCGGATGCGGAGACCTGCCAGGCGGCCCTGGAGAGGCAGGTTGTAGATCAGGTTAGCGCGGAGCCTGGCGCGCTGCTGCCCCAGGCCAACCTGGTGGTGCTGGCTGCGCCGGTGGGCGCCATCATCCAGCTTCTGCAGGATTTACCAGTGCTTCATCCAGGCGCAGCGGTCGTGCTCGATCTTGGCTCAACCAAGTCTGCCATTGTGCACACCATGCAGACCCTGCCGGAGCGCTTCGATCCGGTGGGTGGGCACCCGATGTGCGGCAAAGAGCGAGGTTCGCTCCACAACGCTGACGCGGCGCTGTATCAAGGTGCGGTGTTTGCTCTCACGGCGCTGCCGCGTTCATCGGTATCTGCCCGCAGCCTGGCAGAGCAGCTGGTCAGCGTGGTTGGCGCTCATCCGCTTTGGATGGAGGCAGAGACCCACGATCGCTGGGTGGCTGCCACCAGCCACCTGCCTTACCTGCTGGCAAACGCCCTGGCGCAAGCCACCCCGCCCGAGGCGCAGCCCCTGGTGGGGCCTGGTCTGCGCAGCACGACCCGCCTGGCTGCTACGCCGCGCTCGATGATGCTGGATGTGCTGGCTACCAATCGGGAGAACCTGCTCGCCAGCCTGCAATCTTTTCGCCAGCAGCTTGACCGGCTGGAAGGCTGCCTGGTGGATGGCGATTGGCGGGCATTGGAGTTATACTTATCCCAGGGGGCCGATCGGTATGCGTGGCTGGTCGAATCAAGGAGGGCTGAGTGATGGCGGATGTGGATGCTTTGCGGGTTGTCCCGGGAAAACCCTTATCGGGCGAGCTGGCAGGCGAGGGCGAACTGAGCCTGCCGGGAGACAAATCGCTCTCGCACCGCGCCGCTCTGCTGGGGGCTATGGCGGAAGGTGTGAGCCAGGTGGACAATTTTCTGCTTGCCGGGGTGACCCAGGCGATCCTGGACGGGCTGAATAAGCTGGGAGTGGAGTGGCAGCTGCAGGGCAGGCGGCTGCGAGTGCAGGGTCTTGGGCTGGCGCCGGCGGCTGACAGAGCCCGCCTGGGCGCGCCGCAGATTGATTGCGGCAGTTCCGCCACCAGTATGCGCCTGCTGGCTGGCGCTCTGGCTGCCTGGGGCCTCCCAGCCACCCTGGACGGGTCGCCGGGCCTGCGCCGCAGGCCGATGGGCCGCATTGTCGAGCCGCTGACGCAGATGGGCGTACCGATCCAGTCCAGCGATGGCGGCGCACCGCTGCTCATCGGCAGGTCGCCCCGCCCGCTGCGCGCCCTGGATCACACCCTGTCTGTTGCCAGCGCCCAGGTGAAATCCTGCCTGCTGCTGGCGGCTCTGGCAGGGGATGGCGAGACCGTGCTGCGCGAGCCTGGCCCCTCCCGCGATCACACCGAGCGCATGCTGCGGGCGATGGGCGTGGAGGTGCACAGCCAGGAGCAGTGGCTCTTTATGGGGGAGGTCGGGCAGCAGCACAGGTACTACCTCACTCGGCTGACCCCACCGCAGCGCTTACAACCGCTGCAGCTCAGCCTGCCGGGCGATATCTCCGCCGCGGCTTTCCTGATCGTGGCGGCGCTGATCACCCCCGGTTCGCGGCTTATTTTGCGCCGTGTGGGGCTGAACCCCACCCGCACCGGCCTGCTGGAAGCGCTGCGCCTGATGGGCGCCGATCTGGTCATCCGGCCCACCGGCGAGCAAAGCGGCGAGCCGCTGGGGGATATGATTGTCCGGCATAGCCAGCTGCGCGGGGCGGAGGTGAAGGGCGAGCTGGTGGTGCGCATGATCGACGAATTCCCGGCTTTTGCCGTGGCGGCGGCCTACGCCGAAGGGCTGACCGTGGTCTCCCAGGCGGAGGAGCTGCGCTTCAAGGAATCAGACCGCATCACCGCCCTGGGCCAGGAGTTGGGCAGGCTGGGGGTGGATTTCAAGGAGATGCCGGATGGCTTCCACATTCGCGGCGGTCTGCCTCTCAGCGGCGGGGTGGTGAACTCGCATGGCGATCACCGCCTGGCGATGGCGCTGGCGGCGGCGGGCCTGGCGGCCAAGGCGGAAGTGGTAGTTGGCGGGGCGGGCATCATCACCCAGTCGTACCCCGAATTCGCCGCCACACTGCGGGCGCTGGGCGCAGATGTGCATGGTGAGTAGATGAAGCCATTCTGTCTGGGCATTATCGGCTACCCGCTTGCGCATAGCTATTCGCCTCGCTTGCACCAGGCTGCTCTGCAGGACTGCGGCCTGCGCGGCAAATATGAGCTGCACCCGCTGCCGCTCTCGCCTGGTTGGCAGCAAGCCCTGGCGGAACTGTTCCAGCGCATGCGCCAGGGCGAAATGGACGGCTTGAATGTGACCATCCCGCACAAACAAGCGGTGATGCCCTTTCTGGATGAGCTGACCCCCTCCGCCCAGGCCATCGGCGCGGTCAATACCATTTCCCACCTCCCCAGTGGATTGTTGGGTGATAACACCGACGCGCCCGGTTTTCTGGCCCACCTGGCGGGGCTTCTGAGCGGGGTGTGGGAGCGCCCGGCTGCCCATGCTCCACATGCCTTGCTGCTGGGGGCGGGTGGATCGGCGCGGGCGGTGGCTTACGGTCTGGCTCAAGCGGGTTGGCGGGTGAGCCTGGCGGCGCGGCGTCTGGATCAGGCCCGGCAGGTCGCTCGCCTGTGCGCTCAGGATGAAGCCGGGGCGATCCCACTGGAGCAGAACGCCCTGGACGGTTTTCTGCAGCACAACGAGCCAGATCTGCTGGTCAATACCACGCCGCTGGGCATGTGGCCTCAGGTGCAGGATTGCCCCTGGCCCGCCGGGCTGCCCCTGCCGCAGGCCCTGGTGTATGATCTGGTCTACAACCCGGCGCAGACGGTCTTGCTGCAGCGCGCCCGGGCGGCGGGCTGCAAAGCCAGCAACGGCCTGGGAATGCTGGTCGAGCAGGCGGCCCTGTCCTTCGAACGCTGGACGGGCCGTTCTCCATCCCGGCTGGTCATGCGCCAGGCGATCACGGAGCAGGCGGCATGATCTCTCCCGCCGCCCGCATGCAGCATCTCTCGCAGCATTTCTTTGCCGTGCTGAGCGTGCGGCTGGCTGCCATGCAGGCGCAGGGGCTGGATGTGGTGCGGCTGGATGAAGGCTCTCCCGACCTGCCGCCCCCGGCGCATATTATCCAGGCCCTGACGGAGGCCGCCTCCTGTCCGCATCAGCACGCCTACCAGCCTCACCGCGGCCCGCAGGCGCTGCGCCAGGCCTGGGCGGAGATGTACCGCCGCTTATACCAGATCGAGCTGGATCCGCAGGCGGAAGTGCTGCCGCTCTTAGGCTCGAAGGAGGGCATCTTTCACCTGCTCCAGGCCTATATTGAGCCGGGCGACGTCGTCCTGGCGCCCGATCCTGGCTATGTCACCTACACCCGAGGCGCGCTCTTTGCCGGGGGGCATATTTATCCCATGCCGCTGCTGCCGGAGAGCGGCTATTTACCCGATTTTGAGGCCATCCCGCCGCAGGCGCTGGCGAGGGCCAAGATGCTCTGGCTCAATTACCCCAACAACCCCACCGGGGCGACCGCTAGCCTGGATTTCTTTGCCCGGGCGGTGGCGTTCGCCCGCCAGCACAACCTGCTGCTCTGCCATGATGCGGCTTATGCCCAGGTCACCTTCGATGGCTATTGCGCTCCCAGCCTGCTGCAGATCCCCGAAGCGCGTCAGGTGGGGGTGGAGTTCAACAGCCTGTCCAAATCGCATAATATGGCCGGCTGGCGAGTGGGCGCGCTGCTGGGCAGTCCCCAGGTGATCCAGACTCTCTTCACCCTCAAGACCAACGCCGATTCATCCCATTTCCTGCCGGTGCTGCAGGCTGCTGCCGCGGCGATGACCGGCGAGCAGGGTTGGATCACTCACAGGAACGAAATTTACCGCCAGCGCCGAGATGTGATCGTCTCTGCGCTGAACCGGATGGGCCTGCCGGTGACTGCCCCG
>JAFGQI010000005.1 GCA_016935755.1 Anaerolineales bacterium | reverse complement strand
GTGGTGAACGGCGTGACCACGGTCTACATCGGCAGCCACTACGAATATTCTCTCAGCAGCAGCACGGCCAAGAAGTACTACTACGTTGGTTCCAGCCGCATCGCCATGCGCGACGATGCCAGCAGCCTGTACTGGCTGCTCAGCGACCACCTGGGCAGCACAATGAAATCGGTTAAGGCCAGCGACAGCACGACCAGCGAGCGGCGCTACCGCGCCTGGGGCGAGGCCCGGTTCACCAATGGAACCACGCCGACGAACTACCGCTATACCGGGCAGAGGGGAATTATCTCTTCTCTGTCTCGTTGACCAGCACGATCCGGTAGCGCGCCTTGTTCTCCTTCACCCGCTGGATCGCCTGGTTCACCTGCGACATGGGCATCAGTTCGATCTCGGGAGCGATGCCGTGGCTTTGCGCAAAGGCCAGCATCTCCCGCATTGTGGCCCGGTTGCCCAGCAAGGAGCCGGTGATCGTAAGCTCATGCGCCACAAGGTCAGTCGAGTTGAACGCCACATCCGGGAAGCCGAGCAGCACCAACCGGCCCCGTTTCTTCAGGGTCCTCAGGATTGCCTCCCAGCTGATCATGCCGCTGGCCGTACACAGCAGCAGGTCGAAATAAAAATTGGCCTGGCGCAAGTTGGCCGGGTCGCTGAAATCGATGAAGTCATCTGCGCCAAAGGCGAGCGCCTGCTCCTTCTTGTCTGGCGAGCAGGAAATCGCCGTGACTTCGCAGCCCAGGGCATGGGCGAATTGGATCGCCAGGTGCCCCAGCCCTCCCACGCCGACGATCGCAACTTTTTGTTTGTCCCCCGCGGCGAAGGCTCGTAGCGGTGAGTAAACCGTGATCCCGGCGCACATCAGCACCGCCGCCACCGGGGAGGGCATGGCCAGCGGCAGCGGGTATGCGAACCGGCCATCAGCGATGACAGAAGATGAAAAGCCCCCGTATGGGACCATCGTCGTCGCGGAGGCGATATCCATGCAGAGCTGTTCTTCGCCCTGCAAGCACCACTCGCACTGCATACAGGACCGGCCCTGCCACCCAATGCCGACCCGGTCGCCGGCCTTCAGCCCGGAGACCGCCGGCCCCACGTCTGATATGTACCCCACGATCTCATGGCCGGGCACGAAGGGAAAATCGGTGATCCCGTAGTAGTCGTCGATGGCGTGGATGTCCGTGTGGCAGACGCCGCAGTGGGTGATGGAAACGCGGACATCATGCTCCCCCAGCTCTGGCAGCGCATATTCGAATGGCTCGAGCGTTTGCCCCACAGCCATAGCTGCATATCCCAGACCCTTTAAAGCAAACATATCCGGCGCCTCCTTTTGCATGGCCTTGTGGTGTGACGATGCCGTGCATCGTTTTCACCACAAAGGAATAAACTCATATAAGCAGAGCAGGCATGATGATATAGAGCAGCTTGATGAGGTGAATTTTTGCCCCCGTTCTGGAAATCCAATTGATTATAGCATATCCGACCAGTGGATGCATCGCCCTCAGGGATGCGGAGAATGTCCAGGGTAGTGGTACAATTTATCTGCACCGATGTTAATTCACTCCGCCTCCCAACTGCTGACACTCGCCGGCGGCCCGCAGCGCGGGCCTGACCTGGGCCGCCTGGAAATCATCCCCGATGGGGCCGCGCTGATTCGGGATGAGAAAATCCTGGTCGTCGGACCCAGCCGGGAGCTGCTGGCGGCCTATCCTGACGAACCGCTCCTGGATGCGGGCGGCAAGGTGGTCATGCCGGGGTTTGTCGACCCCCACACGCATGCCATCTTTGCCGGCGACCGCTCGGCGGAGTTCGAGCAGCGCCTGCAGGGCAAGACCTATCTGGAAATCCTGGCCGAAGGGGGCGGGATTTTGTCCACCGTGCGGGCCACCCGCACCGCCTCGCTGGAAAAGATCGTCAACGAAACCCGCTCCCGCCTGTGGAGCATGTTCTCGTATGGCACCACCACGGCTGAGGTGAAAACCGGCTACGGCCTGCGCACCGCCACCGAGCTGCGCATGCTGCAGGCGCTGCTGGCTCTGGATAAAGAAGGCCCGTTGGAGATCGCCCCCACCTTTATGGGCGCGCACGCCATCGCCCCCGAGTACCGCGGCCGCCCGCAGGAATATACCGATTTTGTCTGCAGCACGATGCTGCCGGTGCTGCGCCAGTGGTGGCCGCACAACGCCCCCTATCACGAGATGCCGTTTGTGGATGTGTTCTGCGAAACGGGCGCCTTCAGCCTGGACCAGTCGCGTTCGATCTTCAGCGCGGCCAAAGATATGGGCTTCCCGCTCAAGATCCACGCCGACGAGTTCGACAACCTGGGCGGCGCTCGCCTGGCGGTCGAATTTGGGGCGGTCTCCGCCGATCATCTGGTGAAAACATCCCCCGGGGATATCTCCATCCTGGCGAACAGCGACACGGTGGCGGTGGCCCTGCCGTGCACGCCATTTGGGCTGGCCGAAGCGCACTACACCCCCGCGCAGGCCATCCTGCAGGCTGGCGGGCTGCTGGCAATCGCCACTGACCTCAACCCCGGCACCGCCTGGTGTGAAAGCATGCAGTTCGCCCTGGCCCTGGCCTGCCGCTACATGCGCCTGACCCCCGCCCAGGCCATCGCCGCGGCGACGATCAACTCGGCCGCGGCCATCCAGCGCGCTGACCGGGTTGGCTCGCTCGAGCCGGGCAAGCAGGCCGATCTGCTGATCCTATCGGTGCCAGATTACCGCCACCTGGGCTATCGCTTTGGCATCAACCTGGTGCAGACCGTGATCAAGCGCGGCCGCATCTACCCTAACTAGCCAGCCGCTTTCCTGTCTTCACTCCAACTGATAAATTTTCGCCTCCTATGCCCACCCTTGAAGCTGCCCGCCGCTGGTATCCTGAAAATGACCCTGTGCATGGGTTTGACCATGTGCTGCGCGTTCTGGCCCTGGCCGAGCGGCTGGCGATGGCGGAGGGCGCAGAACTGGAGATCGTGCGGGCGGCGGCCTTGCTGCACGACGCCTATCCGCGCGACTCTGTCGAGGCGGGCGAACGACTGGGACATCAGCACTCTTCCGCTGAATTTGCCGCTCAGGTGCTGCAGGCAGAGGGCTGGGCGCCAGAGCGGATCGAAGCCGTCCAGCACTGCATCCGCGCCCACCGCTTCCGTGATCTCAGCGAGCCGCCGCGCAGCCTGGAAGCCAAAATTCTGTTCGACGCCGATAAGCTGGATGCCATCGGCGCGGTAGGGGTGGTGCGCGCCATCGGATACGCTCTGCGGGCCGGGCAGCCCGCCTATGCCAGGCCTTCGCCGCGCTTCCTGGAAACGGGACAGCTCGAAGCCGGAGAGGCGCACAGCGCCTACCATGAGTATCTCTTCAAGCTGAGCAAGCTGAAGGATCGCCTGCACACCGTTGCGGCGCGCCAGCTGGCCGAGCCGCGCTGCCAGCTGATGGAGGCGTTTTTCCGCCAGCTGGCGGGCGAAATGTCTGCGGCGCAGGAATAAAAATTCCTTAAAAAGCGACAGGTCTATCGTTTTTCTCTTGCTATGTGATCTAAATAGGAATACAATACAGGCTATGAACATCCCCTATGGTCCCATCCTTGTCGTTGAAGACGTACCCAATATCCTTGAGCTGCTGGAAGTGACCCTGCGGTTCAAGGGGTACCCGGTGATCACTGCTCGCAACGGGCAAGAAGCCCTGGAGCATGTTGCCAGGGAGCATCCTGCCCTGGTGATCACCGACATCCTGATGCCCAAGCTGGACGGTTATGCCCTGGTGCAGAAGCTGCGCACCAGTCCAAAGACCAGTCAGATTCCGATCGTGTTTCTTTCCGCCACATATGTAACTCCGGAGGACAAGGCCTTTGCGATGAGCCTGGGGGCGGTGCGTTTCCTGGAGAAGCCGGTGGACACGGAGGAATTCCTGCTTACGGTGGCAGAAGTCTTAACCTTAGGCCCCTCCACCCTGCCAAAACCAATGGGAGAGCGCGAGTTTGTGCGTGGTTACCGCGAGCGCCTGGAAAATAAGCTGCGCCATAAGATCAACCAGATCCAGCGCACTGAGCGGCTGCTGGAAACCCTGCCTGAGGAACAAAAGCCGGCCTTCCGCGCCTTGCTGCAGGAGGCGCGTGCCCATCGCGAGGAGATCCAGGGAGAACTGGATGCGCTTTTCCGTTTGATGGAGCAGTACGGCAACCAAAAATCCTCCAAAGGGAGCGGATAGCGAGCGACAGGGAGCGGTTGGCGAGTGACAGGGAGCGGCTGGCGAGCGGCTCGAAGACCCTTTCTAGAGGCTGCGCCGCGCCTTAACTGCATCCACCCATTCCATGAGACCCGTTTTAGCAGACCTGGAAGCCCTTGCCCGCCAGGCAGGGCAAATATTACGCGCTGGCCTGGGCCAGCGCAATTCCATTTACCATAAGGGTGTGATTGACCTGGTGACCGATGTCGACCGGCGCTCTGAAGCCTTCTTGCTGGGCGAGATTCAACGGCGCTTTTCGGGCCACCGGGTGGTGGCAGAAGAAAGCGGCGGGCTGGCGGGCGAGGACTGCTGCCTGTGGTATATCGATCCCCTGGACGGCACGGTAAACTACGCCCACGGGGTGCCGATCTTCTCTGTCTCGCTGGCTTACGCTGAAGGGGGGCAGGTGCGCCTGGGGGTGGTCTATGATCCGGTGCAGGATGAGTGCTTCTCGGCTGCCCTGGGCGAAGGCGCCTGGCTAAATGGGCTGCCGCTGCAGGTTTCGCCAGCCCAGGAGCTGGACCAAAGCTTGCTGGTAACCGGTTTCCCGTACGATATCCGCACCCACCCGGAGAACAACCTCAATCACTACGCCCATTTTGCCTTGATCTCGCAGGGCGTCCGGCGCCTGGGGTCGGCGGCGCTAGATTTATGCTATGTTGCCGCCGGGCGCTTTGATGGCTTTTGGGAGATACGCCTCAGCCCTTGGGATGTGGCGGCAGGGGCTTTAATTGCCAGCCAGGCCGGGGCGCGCGTCACCGATATCCGCGGTCAGCCGGACTACCTCAAACCGCCCATCTCAATCCTGGCCGCCAACGCAGCCATCCATGCCCAAATGCTGGTGGAACTGAAGAAAAATCTTTAGGCCCGGCTATATGCTGCTGCGCAGCAGCTTCTCGAAATCCCCCAGGTCAACGCGCGAAGTCAGATCGATGCTCAGCGGGGTGACAGCTACCATGCGCTGCACGCTCAAGGCATACACATCTGTGCCGGGAGGGTCCTGATCCAAATCATCCCCCAAGCGGTAGCCAACTTTCGCTGGCGCCTCCCACGAAAGGCGTTCTGGAGTGGTGGGTTCGAAATAGCGCCGGCGAGACAGGCGCGTCACTACCCAGGGGGTCTCACGGGTGGCGTCGCAGGGGATTTCCACCTTCAGCACATCCACATCTGCCGGGAAGCGGTTGTGCAGGATCAGGCGTCCAAAGTAGGCGGCAAAGTATCTCGCCGCTGAAAAATCTACATCATCCGAGTAAGAGTAGTGGTGGCGAATGTCTGTCTCCAGTGAGATCGCCATGGACGGGACGCCATAGGAGGCCGCCTCGAGCGTCGCGCCCACCGTGCCAGAAATGGTGACCCCGCTGCCCACGTTTTCCCCGAAATTGATCCCCGCCACGACCAGATCAGGGGGCCGCGGCAAGATTTCTAATATGGCATGCAGCACTGCCTGGGCCGGGGTGCCGCCCACCGCATGCACCTTCCAGGTCTGGTTATTGACCAGGATTTCCTGAGTTTGAATGATCCCGTCCGAGGAAGTGGGCAGGCTGCGCCCGGCGCCGGAAAACTGTTCGCGCGGAGCGACCACATGCACGTATCCTATTTCAGATAGAGCTTCGGCAGCCGCCCATAGACCCGGTGAGCGGATGCCATCATCATTGGTCAGTAAAATTTGCACCGATTTGTCTGTCATTGGTTTGATTCTAGCCAGTTTCAGGATAGATTACAAGAGGTGAGCATAAAACTCGGCCCTTTTCTGGCGGTGTAACCCAGAAAAGGGCCTTTAAAAAGATGGCGCCCCCGGCGCGATTCGAACACGCGACCCCTTGCTCCGCAAGCAAGTGCTCTAATCCACTGAGCTACGAGGGCAAATTTTACAGCGCAGGTTTTCTCTCCTATCGCCTGAGCGAACCCAATTTTACCACTATCCTGGCAGGTGTGAAGGGTGGAAGAACAGGCTGCCGGACAGCCGCCTCAGCGCCGCCGGCGGACATTGCCGGATGTATCCAGGGCATGATCGGCGTCCAGGGCGACCTGGTTCAAACGCAGCTTGCGGTGCAGCAGGTTCAAAGCCTGCAAGATCTGCGAGTAGTTTTTTGTGCCCTGCTGGTACTGGCGATGGATTAAGTTGAGCTCGTTTTCCGCCTCATTCAGGAAACCTCGGATTTCTTGGGCCACCTCTGGCTCGTCTCGATAGGTTTGCAGGTGACTTTGCCAGAGTTGGGTGTATTCCTCAATCTCGTTCTCGATGGTTTGCACCTGGATGCGCTCGTGCTCGGCGCGCTCGACGCCCTGGCGCACCTTTTCGGCCAGAGACTGGTAATGCGCCGACAGGTTGCCCAACTGCTGCACCAGCTGGATGGCGCGCAGATGCTCATTGCGAAGCGATTTCCACTGCATTTCCAGGCAGTCGAAATCCTGGCGTTCCGCCTCCAGCGAAATGGATGTGGGCGGCCAGCTGCGCGCCTGGCGGGTCCAGGTTTCCAGGTCGGCGAAGACCTCCAGGGTCTGCTGGCGGTGCTGGCTGGCCTGCTGGTAGGATTCGCTCACCGGGTTTTCGACGTCATCCAGGGCGTTCAAAGCCGCCGCGCCGGCCTGCCAGTAATCGCTGCGGCGTTTGAATTCGGCGATCAGCTCATTCAGGGGGTAGCGCGCCTTGCCAGCATAGCTGCTGGCGCCCAACGCCCCCGCGTTGGAAAGCAGGCGGCGCGCTTCGGCGATGGCGGGGTCTTGCAGCTGGGCGATATTGTCCAGGCTGGTCAGCAGGGCCGAAATTTCGGTGAGCAGGTTTTGCGTCTCCTGTCCGAGCTGGTCCAGCCAGTGGTTGGCAGAGATCTGGCTGCGCTCCACCAGGGCGGCCGCGCTCCTGGCCTTTTTATCCAGGCTGCCGCGCTGGCGCTGAGCCAGATCATCCAGCAGGCCCTGGATTTCCGTTTGCAGGCGGGCCAGCTCAGGAGCCGCATTTTCGGTCAGAAACGTGCTGCTGCGCACAATAAAGGCCAGTTGAGTCAGGGTGGATTGAGCGCTTTCCAGCTGCTGGCGGGCCTGTTTTTCGCTGTTCTGCATTTCCTGCAGGCGCTGTTGGATGGCCTCCATCCGTTTTCTAAGCCGTCTGAAGGACTCTTGCAGTCTGCGGGTTGCCTGCAGGCGCGCCGACACCTCCGCCTCGGGGATGGCATGAGACCCTGACGCGCTTTCGGATGGCAGCAGCCGCCGGGCTTCGTCCTCCAGACTCTGGAGGTCGCTGCTCAAGCTGCCAATAGCATCCAGGCGCGGCCAGTTTTCCGGGGCATATTCCTGAGCGGCAGCGGACAGATGGCGGTTTACTTGCAGCCAACCAGAAAGATGCTCCAATTCAGGGTCGCTGAGCAGCAGGGTCAGCTCACCATGCTGTTCGGCAATCTGCTGGACTTGCTGCGCCAGGCTGTGGCGCTGTTCGTTCAAACGAGTGACCAGGGCGAGATCATGATCCAACTGATCCAGGTCACGAGATTTTTTTGCCGGGCCGATCGTGCTGGTCTGCTGGTTGAGGTCTGTCAGCACTCTCAGGCTTTGATCCCAGGCGACCGGGAAAGCCCTGGAAGCCAGAGCCGCACAATCCAGGGAAAGCTGCCTCAACCCGCCAGTCAGCTCAGCCAGGATTTTCTCCAGGGCGACCTGCCGCGCCCTGGCGTTTTTGAGCTGCTCTTGCATCTCCTGCACGGCCTGGGTGAGACGTCCGGCTTCCTGGGCGACTGCTCCCATGCTCTCCACTTCCAGGCGGGAAAGGGTGTCCTGCAGGTTTTGGGCGATGATTTTCATCTGGCCAAACTGCGCTCTGATGTTCGAGGTGTCAATTTCAGCCGGCGTGCTGGTAAAGCCCTGCTCCAGAGCGGACAGACTGCGCTGCAAGACCGCCACCTGGGCAGCAGTCTCGCTGTACTGCTCTTCCCAGGCCTGGGTCTGGATGAGCAGATGGTCGAGCATTGGGCGGTTTTCTTCTACCACCTGATGGATCGAGGCGATCCCGCTCTTATCGATCTGATGTGCGGGGGCGGTTTCATTTTCTCCGAGGATGATTGAGGGTATCTGAGCCAGTGCGCCGCGGGCCTGCTTTTCCTGCTGAATGGCGGTCTCCATCAGGTCGCCGTGCAGGCCGCGTTCGCGCAGCGTTCCCAGGAGCTGGCTGACCTGCTGCTGGAGCTGCTGCAGATCCAGCGCCTGCTGCCCGACCTCCCGGCTGGTGTCATCGATGGCCTGGCGAGCCTGTACGGCTGCCTGCATCGCCTGCCTGGTTCGATCCACCAGGCGCGCCGCCACAGGCCTATCTTTCAGAAGCATCGACCAGTAGAAAGGTGAGCCCATGATCGCCCGCAATCGGTTGGCAGAGAGCAGCTGCATGCGCTTCTGCATCGATTCGCGCTGGCGTTCCATACTTTTGATCTGTCTTTGGACTTGATCCAGCCGCTGGTGCAGGGCGGCAGCGCGCCTGCCATACGGCTCTGGATCACTGACCTTATGCGCCTGGGCCTCCAGCAGGAGCCGGCGGCGCTGATCTTGAAGCTGGCGCAGTTCGCCGCGAAATCCGTTCAAATGGGCGTGCATCTGGCGCTGCAGCCGGCGTTCTAAAGCGTACAGAACGCCCAGCGTGGCAAGCAGAACCAGCGGGATGATGATGACCGCAATCAAAAAAGAATTCGTTTCGCCAGTACCCATTTGAACCAGAGCAGGGGTGAGGGCTGCCTCGCCCCTGCCCCTATTATACTAAAGCCGCCTCAATTAACTGCTGGATTCTGGCGATCATGCTGGCGGGGTCGGGGTGCAGCCCTTCGATCAGCAGGGCGTCCTCATAAATCTGTTCGATCACCAGCCCGCTGCGCGGATCGTCAGCGGGGAGCGCGCTCAAGCGCACTAAAATGGCATGGCGGGGGTTCAGCTCCAGCACTTTTTTGGGCATATCGAACTCGCGGTTCAGCAGGCGGTAGACGCGCTGCATCTCCTGGTGCGGCGCGCCCTCGGGGTCCACCAGCCGGGCGGGGGAATCGGACAGGCGCTCAGTGAGGCGCACATCGGCGACCCGCTCTCCAAGCTGCTGCTTGAAGCGCTCGATCAAGGGCTGGCGTTCCGCCTCGGCTACCTGCGGGACAGATTGCTCCTGGGCCTCATCTTCTTTGGGGATATCCAGCTCGGCGGCAGCCACGTTGCTGAGCGGGTGTTCTTTGTATTGGTCCAGACGCAGCAGCATGAAGGCGTCCATCGGATCCGTCATCAGCAGCACATCGTAGCCAAGCTTACGGACGGCGTCCAGGTGTGGGCTGCGCATCGCCGAGCGGTCGTCATCGCCCATGATGTAGTAAATGTCCTTCTGGTCGGGCTTCATCTCCTGCAGATATTCATCCAGCGAGACCCACTTTTCTGGCTGGGTGGTGGTGTGGAAGCGCAGCAGCGGGTAGAGCGCTTCGGGGGAACTTTGCTCGATCGCCACACCTTGCTTGAGATAGCGCCCGAAGCCTTTCCAAAACTGGGCATAGCGTTCCGGATCATCTTCGGCCAGCTTCTTGAGCATATCGAGCACCTTGGATGTAACCAGCTTCTTGATCTGAGCCATGATCCGGTTCGACTGCACTGCCTCGCGCGAGACGTTCAGCGGGATATCTTCCGAGTCGACCACACCCTGGATAAAGCCCAGGTATTCGGGCAGCAGGTCGCGGTGATATTCCTGGATGAGCACTTTGCGAGCGTAGAGCTTGAGGCCCTCTTCTTTGCGCGGCGAGAACAGGCCGCGTTCTGGGCTGGCGGGGGCGTACAGGATGGCATACAGCTGCGCCGGGGCGTCTACCACCAGGTGGGCCTGCGCCAGGGGCGGTTCCGGGTCGAGGGTCAGCTGGTGGTAGAACTCGTCATAATCTTTCTTATCCACCTCGCGCGGCGACTGCCTCCAGATGGCCGTCTGGCGATTGGCTTGCTCGGTCTGGTCGCCGATGTAGATCGGGAAGGGGATGAAGTCGGAGTGCTTGCGGATGATCGCCCTCAGGCGCGTCTCCTGCAGGAATTCGGCCGCATCCTCCTTGAGCTTGATGGTCACTTCTGTGCCGCGTCCGGCCTTCTCGGCGGATTCTACTGTAAAGGTATCCGCGCCGGTGCAGAACCAGGCCGCGGCCTGGGCTTCGGGGCGGTAGGAGTGCGAGGTGACGCGGATCCATTCCGCCGCCATGAAAGCCGAGTAGAAGCCCACCCCGAACTGCCCGATCAGATCGGAGATGTTCTGCTCTCCCTGGCGGGCGGCGGTCATAAAGTCGCGCGCGCCCGAATGGGCGATCGTGCCCAGGTTGGCGACCATCTCTTCGGCAGTCATGCCGATGCCGGTGTCCTGGATGGTGAGGGTTTTTTCGTCCGGGTCGATCTTGATGCGGATCGCCAGCTCCGCTTCGGGGTCCAGCACCTCCCGGTTGGTGAGCAGCTCAAAATCAAGGCGCGTCAGCGCGTCGGAAGCATTGGAGATCAGCTCGCGCAGGAAGATTTCGCGCTCGGTGTACAGGGAATGGATCAGGATGTCCAGCAGCTGGCGGGTCTCCGCCTTGAAAGCGATGGGCTGAACGCCCTCCTGGGTTGGATTTTGTTCCATAGCCACCTCCTTATCGGTTCTTGGATGGTTTACTGTTTTTATAAACGCTGCGGTTGGTCTGTTTATACCGCATTCTTGTTAGAAAAACGTAAGAGAGCCAGCTCAGGCGCTCAGATCCCAGGGGGCTGCCCCGCTGCCGCCAGACCTGTCCAGCGAGCGGCGCACCGGCTCATGCAGCTCGGGCAGCACATCCGCGGCAGCCGCCAGCAGGCCAAAGCAGCCGGCGATCATCATATCGCCGAAGGGCACGGCGTAATAGGGCCGCAGGGGCGAGCCGTGCATCAGGCTGCGCCGCGGCCCGGTGACCACCAGGCTGGCCTCGCCTTCCAATGAGAGCGGCTGGTCATGGTAGATCAGCGCCCCATGCCCGTGGTGGTTGAACACGTCGGCGTGGGTCAGGCTGCCATCCGCCAGCGCTATGAGCAAAGCTTCCAGCTGTGGACGCTCCAGCAGCCCGGTGTGGTGCTCGAATACGCCCTCGATGCCGGTGGGGCCCAGGCGGAAGGCCAGGGTGTGGAAGTTGCCCACGTTGGCGATCATCACCCGCTCGCGCTGGCGCACCTGGGGGTCGAAGGTCGCCCCCAGCACCGCCGCCGGGGCGGTGTCCATCACCACCAACGGGATATCCCTCAGCCGGGCGTCCTGCTGCGCCGACTGCGCCACCGCCCGCAGGCGGGTCATGATCGGCGGGATGTCCTGCGCCCGGTAGGCGAAGGCGCTCAGCCGGTTCTGGCTGCGGATGCGCTCATCCAGGTAATCGAAGCGGAACTGCCGGTCGGAGACCTGCGGCGGGGCGTCGCCGTGGTCGAATACTGCCACCGCCACGGCGGACAGGTCGTCCAGGGCCACGCCGAAGTGGGCAAAGGCGGCCTCGATGGCGGCGAAATCGAAATCGCGCAGCTCCAGTCGCAGCACCTCGTCCGGCAAGCGCAGGGCTTCGTCCTCGCTCACCAGGCGCACGCCCATCTCGGCGACTTTTTCCAGGTCGTCGTTGAAGGAGCGCGCCGCCGGCGGGGTGGCGTAGACCGCCAGCCCGGCTTTGATATGCTCTTCAGCAGCCCAGCCGCTCGGCCCGCCGCCCATCATCACCCCGTGCAGCAGCACATCCTGCCCCCGGCGGGCGGCCTCTTTGAGCTTGCAGTGGATGATCATGGTCGGGGAGGGCACCACCAGCTTGAAGCCGTTCTCCAAATCCAGCCGGGAGTCGTAGAGATAGATGTCTTGAGTGCCGGTGCCGATGTCAATGGTGAGGATTTTCATGGAATCAGTCAATCAGTGAGCAGTCAATAGGATCAGAGTGGGGGTAGTTTACCATAAAGTGAATGGTCAATCAGTGATCGGTCAATTGGTGATCAGGGAGCAGTCGATTGGTGAAGAGTCAATTAGTTATCATTCAACAGTAATCAGGGATTGGGTGATAGAAAAGAGATAGGGGGCCAGAACCAGCCCAAAGTGTGAAATTTGTCACAAAGTGGGGTGACGAAACACTCTACCCATTGCGCCGGGATGGGGTATACTGGATGCCGCATCGAATGATGATCTTTACGAATGATCCATGCAGACAGCCGGTGGTTTGCCTGCCATCCCGCGCCGAATAAATTCGGGCGCTGGTACAGGAAACGTGCTGCAAGCACGTTGCGGCATTATGTGATAACCTGCGTTCAGCAGGTTTGGGTGGCAGCAGCGCCGGGTTTCAACCCGAGCGGCGCTTTCCTGATTACCCAATTACCTAATCACTGATCGACTGATTGACTGATTGACTGATTGACTGATTGACTGATCACTTACAGGAGCACTTACCTATGACCCTCTCATCCGAACAAAAACGCTGGGAAGAACAGACCCTGGCCCCGCTGGTCAAGCGCTTCCCCGAACGCAAGGCCGAGTTCTGCACCTCATCCGAGATCCTGCTGCCCCACCTGCTGGCGCCCCAGGGCGAGGATGCAGAATATATCGAGAAGCTGGGCTTCCCGGGCGAATACCCCTTCACCCGCGGCGTGCAGCCCAGCATGTACCGCGGCCGCTTCTGGACCATGCGCCAGTACGCCGGCTACGCCAGCGCTGAAGAGTCTAACCGGCGCTACCGCTACCTGCTTGAGCAGGGGCAGACCGGCCTGTCGGTAGCCTTCGACCTGCCCACGCAGATCGGCTATGACGCCGATGACCCGATCGCCATGGGCGAGGTGGGCAAGGTGGGCGTGGCAATCTCCTCGCTGGAGGACATGGCGACCCTGTTCCAGGAGATCCCCCTGGGCAAGGTCTCCACCAGCATGACCATCAATGCCCCGGCTTCGGTGCTGCTGGCCATGTACATCGCCGTGGCGAAGCGCCAGGGGGTGGAGTCCCGCCAGCTGCGCGGCACCATCCAGAACGACATCTTGAAGGAATACATCGCCCGCGGCACCTACATCTTCCCGCCCGCGCCCTCCATGCGCCTGATCACGGATGTCTTCCGCTTCTGCCAGACCGAGGTGCCGCACTGGAACACGATCAGCATCTCCGGCTACCACATCCGCGAGGCCGG
>JAFGQI010000056.1 GCA_016935755.1 Anaerolineales bacterium | reverse complement strand
GGCCCGGTCGAGCAGTTCAGCCCAACCACCTCGATCCCCAGCCCCTCCAGAATCGCCAGGGCGGCGGCGATATCCGTGCCTAAGAGCATCCTGCCGGTGGTGTCCAGGGTCACCTGCGCCTGGATGGGCAGGCTCTCCCCGGTCTCGGCAAAAGCCTGCTGGATCCCGGCGATGGCAGCCCGCACCTCCAGGATGTCCTGCGAGGTCTCGATCAGCAGCAAATCCACCCCGCCCTGGATCAGGCCAAGCGCCTGTTCGCGAAAAACCTGCGCCAGCTGATCGAAGCTGATATCGGACAGCTCGGGGTCATCCGCCGAAGGCAGCTTGCCAGATGGACCGATCGAACCCGCCACAAAGCGCGGCTGGTCAGGGCTGGCGTATTCATCCGCCAGGCGGCGCGCCAGGGTCGCGGCGGTGCGGTTAATTTCGATCACCCGTTCCTGCAGCCCATATTCCCCCAGGGTGATGCGGTTGGAGCGGAAGGTATTCGTCTCCAGCACATCCACGCCCACTTCCAGGAAGCCGCGGTGGACGCTCTCCACCGCCTGCGGGCAGCTGATCACCAGATAATCATTGCAGCCGTTGTACTGCTCGCCGCCGAAATCATCGGCGGTCAGTTTCTGCTTCTGCAGGCTGGTGCCCATGGCGCCATCGTAGACCAGCACATATTGCTGCAGGGCATCCAGGTAGCGGCGGTTGGTGTAAGTTTGCTTCATCGGGTTTCATCCTCATGGTATAACAATAAAATTATGCTCGTGCAGGGATCATCCAGCCACGATAGGCGTTCAACAGCTGCTCTTCCAAATCCTGTCCCTCCTGGTAAGCGATCACCCGGCTGGCGCAGCCCAGAGCAGAGCTGGATACCCTCTCACCAGCCTGGTGCGCCAGCCAGACCGGCACGCCGAAGGCGTAAGCAATCCCTTCTTCGATCAGCCCGCCGCGCAGCTCAGTATCATATAAGATCAGCATCAGCTGCGCCCCGGCAATTTCCCGGCGCACGAAGGGCATGAACTCGCTGGGCAGCGTAATCCCGGCGCGCAGTATCTCCTGGTAAGCTACAAAGGGTATATGGCCCGCCTGGCGCGTTGTTTTGGCGGCTAACGCCGCCAGGTCTTCTCGTCTCGGATCATCCCGAGGCAGGCGGATAACGATAAATACCTTCATGGTCAGGTCCTGCAGCAAGTTTCGACTGGAAGCTACCGGGGCGGATTATAACCTATTCCAGACTGCATCACTCCAATTGCCTATGTGAAATATTTTTTTAATGATAGAATTAATTTTAAAAGGCAGCCCTTGGAACACTTACGCCGCATTCAAAACATTGATCAGATCAAGATTCTCAGCGACGCCCGCCGCCTGGCAATCCTGCGCCTGCTGATGTCAAAACCCGCCACGCTTTCCCAACTGGGGCAGGTGCTGGGGGAGCACCCTGCGCGGGTGCGCCACCATCTGAAACTATTAGAAGAGGCTGGCCTGGTGGAGCTGGTCGGAACGCGGGCAGTGCGCGGCTTCGTGGAGAAATATTACCAGGCCAAAGCGCGCTCCTTTATTTTTAACGAGCTGATCCTGCCTTCAACCCCAGGCCAGGAGACGGTTGTCCTGCTTGGCAGCCATGATCTGGCCCTGGAGCTGCTTTCCAAACTGCTGCATCAAAAGAAGCCCAACGGCCTGGAAATTCTGCTACTGCCGGTGGGCAGCCTGGATGGGTTGATTGCCTTGCGCCAGGGTGTGGCCCAGATCGCCGGCAGCCATCTGCTGGATGCTGAGAGCGGCGAGTACAACCTGCCCTATGTGCGCCATCTTTTCCCCGACCTGGACGTCACCCTGTTCACCCTGGCCTACCGCGAGCAAGGGCTGCTGGTCGCGCCAGGAAATCCGCACCAGATCCGCGATTTACAGGATCTGGCCCGCCCGAATATGACCATGATCAACCGCAACCGGGGCTCAGGCACCCGCCTGTGGCTGGATCAGCAGTTGACCCACCTGGGCCTGGAGGCGGAGGAAGTCAGCGGCTATCAACATGAAATGCGCACCCATACCGCCATCGCTGAGGCGATCTCCCTGGGCCAGGCAGATGTCGGCCTGGGCTTGCAGGCCTCCGCCCGTCAGTTCGGTCTGGGCTTTATCCCCCTGTTTCAGGAACGCTTCGACCTGGTGCTGCCGCGCGAGCAGATCGAGAAAAAACAGATCACGCCCATCTTCGATTACTTACAAAGCAGTGAATTCCGCCGGCTGGTTGAAGGGCTGGGTGGTTACAGCACAACCCACACCGGCGAACAGCTCGACCCCTGAATGGGAAACTTGCTTTTTTAGGAGAAAACAATGCTGCGTCAACGTATTTTCATTTTCCTGATCCTGGTTCTGGTGGTCAGCTCATCCGCCTGCACACCCACGCCAAAGGCTCCAGCAGTGGTCGAACTGATCCTGGCTACCACTACCAGCACCCAGGATTCAGGCCTGCTGGATATCTTGATCCCGGCCTTTGAACAGCAGACTGGCTACATCGTCAAGGTTGTCGCCGTCGGCTCCGGCCAGGCCATGAAAATGGGCGAAGAAGGCAATGCCGATGTGCTCCTGGTGCATGCCCCCGCTTCCGAAGTAGACTTCATGGCGAATGGCTTTGGCGCCGAGCGGAAACTGGTGATGCACAACGATTTCATCTTCGTTGGCCCGGCCAGCGACCCCGCCGGGATCAAGGGCGCAGCCACCTCAGTGGATGCTCTCAAAAAGATTGCCGAGGCCCAGGCTGTCTTTCTTTCCCGCGGCGATGACTCCGGCACGCATAAAATGGAGCTGATCCTGTGGAAGGCCGCTGGAATCACCCCCGAAGGTGCATGGTACCAGGAGACCGGGCAGGGCATGGGCGCTACCTTGAAAATCGCCTCGGAAAAAGCCGGCTACACCCTGGCCGATCGCGCTACCTACCTGGCTACCCAGGATACCCTGCAGCTGGAAATCCTGTTGGAAGGCGATAAGGCCCTGTTGAATGTCTACCATGTCATCACAGTCAACCCGGCCAAATGGCCCAAAGTGAACGCCGAAGGCGCGACGGCCTTTATGAACTTCATGGTATCCGACGAAACGCAGAAAATTATCGGCGAATTCGGCCAGGATAAATATGGCCAGTCGCTGTTCTTCCCAGATGCCGACAAGACAGACGCCGATCTGGGTCTCTAGGGCATTATCCGGTACCCCTGCAAAGCATGGATTTAATCTGGGAAGGCATCTGGCAGGCCATCCTGCTGCTGTTCAAGGGCGACCCCGAGGTGTGGGAGATCACCCTGCTCTCCCTGCAGGTATCCGGCCTGGCGACAGGCATCAGCCTGCTGGTTGGACTGCCCCTGGGCACCTGGCTGGCCCTGGGGCGGTTCAGCGGGCGCAGCTTTCTGCTCAGCCTGATCAATACTGGCATGGCTCTGCCGCCGGTGGTGGTGGGTTTGTGGGTTTCGATCTTCCTGTGGCGCAGTGGGCCGCTGGGCGATCTGCGCCTGATCTACACCCCCACCGCGATTGTCATTGCCCAGACCATCATCGCCGCCCCGGTGGTCACCGGTCTGACCAGCGCCGCCTTGCAGCAGCTCGACCCGCGCCTGCGGCTGCAGCTGCTGGGGCTGGGAGCATCGCGCCCTCAAATGATCCTGGCGCTCTGGCGCGAAGCGCGCCTGCCGCTGCTGGCCGCGCTGATGGCTGGCTTTGGCAGCGTGATCTCCGAGGTCGGCGCCTCCATGATGGTGGGTGGCAACATCCGCCACCAGACGCGCGTCCTGACAACGTCCATCGTCCTGGAAACCGGCAAAGGTGAGTTTGCCCTGGCAATCGCCTTGAGCACTTTGCTGCTGCTGCTGGCTTACCTGGTCAACCTGGCTCTCACCTGGATCCAGCAGCGCAGCGCCCGGCAATAGCGGGAGATGATTGTGGCTGATCTGATCGAAATCCAGGACCTGGTGGTGCAGCGAGAGGGGCAAACCGTATTGGAGGTGGATTCCCTCGCCATCAAAGAAGGGGAGGTGTTGGCAGTCATCGGCCCCAATGGGGCCGGGAAGAGCACCCTGCTGCTGGTGCTCAGCCGGCTGCTGCCGCCCAAGAGCGGCCAGGTGCGTTTCCGCGGCCAGGCGATGCACACTCTGGACGAGCTGGCGTACCGGCGGCAGATCGGCCTGGTGCTGCAGGATCCCCTGCTGCTGGATGTTTCCGTGTTTGATAATGTAGCCATGGGGTTGCGTTTCCGCGGCCTGCCCAAGGCCGAGGTGCAGCAGCGCGCCAATGACTGGTTGAAACGCCTGGGTGTGCTGCACTTAAAGAATCGCCCGGCGCGCAGGCTCTCCGGTGGAGAAGCGCAGCGTGTCAGCCTGGCGCGGGCGTTCGCCCTGCAGCCAGAAGTTCTGCTCCTGGACGAGCCCTTCAGCGCCCTGGACGCCCCCACCCGCGCCCGTTTGCTGCAGGACTTTCAGGCCTTGCTCTCCGAGACATTTCTGACCACGGTCTTTATCACCCATGATCTCGACGAAGCCCTGTATCTGGGCGACCGGGTGGCGGTGCTGCTGGAGGGGCGTCTGCGCCAGGTCGGGCCGCCCGAGCAGGTTTTTTCTGCTCCCGCCAACCTGGATGTGGCTGCTTTTGTGGGGGTTGAAACGGTGATCTCCGGGCAGGTGATATCTTCTCAAGATGGATATTTGCGTGTGCAGGCAGACGGGGCGATGATCGAAGCGGTCGGCGATATCCCGGTCGGGCGTCCGGTGCTGCTCTGCCTGCGCCCCGAAGATATCACCCTCTGGCCCGAGAACAGCGCGCCCGCCAGCAGCGCCCGCAACCGGCTGAAGGGCCGCATCCTGCGTTTGACGCCGCAAGGCCCCCTGGTGCGGGTAGAAATAAATTGTGGTTTTCCGGTGGTCGCGCTGATCACTCGCACTTCAGCGCAAGAGATGGGCCTGGCAGTGGATCAGCAGGTTGCCGCCGCATTCAAAGCCACTGCCATCCACTTGATTCCTCGCTATTAGCTCATTTCCTGCCTGCCAGAAAGCGCCCGGAGCAGCGTATTCTGGTCAGCATACTCCAGGTCGCCTCCGACGGGCAGGCCGCGCGCCAGCCTGGTCAGGTGCACCCCCATCGGCTGCAGCTGCTGGCGCAGGTAGGAGGCGGTGTAATCGCCCTCCATGCTGGGGTTGGTAGCCAGGATGATCTCCTCAACCCCGCCGGCGCGCACGCGTTCGATCAGCTCGCGGATGCGCAGATTTTCCGGGCCAATCCCCTCGATGGGCGAGAGGGCGCCATGCAGCACATGATACCGCCCGGTGTAGCCGCCGGTGCGTTCCAGCGCCAGCACATCCAGCGGTTCCTCGACTACGCAGATCATGCGCCGATCGCGCGAATCATTGGCGCAGATCTCACACTCCGTCCTGCCCGCCGCGGTAATGTTGAAGCAGGTCTGGCAGTAAGTGGTGCCAGACTTCAGATTAACCAGGGCAGCCGCTAAATCGTTTGCCACCTCGTCCGGGGCGTGAAGCAGGTAAAACGTCAGCCGCGAGGCCGTTTTGGGGCCAACTCCGGGCAGGCGCGACAGCGCGGTGATTAAATTCTGGATCGGCTCGGGCAGGAGCATGATCTTAAAAAGGCAAGCCAGCCGTCAGCGGCCCCATGCGTTCCGAGGCCAGGTCGCGTGATTTATCCAGGGCGCTGTTGAATGCCGTCAGCAGCAAATCTTGCAGCATCTCGACATCTGCATCCTTGAGCAGTTCTGGGTCTAGCTCCACCCCACGGCACTTCTGATCGCCGGTGACGGTCACCTTCACCACACCGCCCCCCGCACTGGCTGTGACGGTTTCATCTGCCAGGCGTGCTTGCATTTCTGCGATCTGTTCCTGCAATCTCTGCAGCTGTCCCATCATCCCCATTGGATTTTGCCCCTTGGGGCTCTTAAATCCTTTCGCCATCTCTTCCTCCAAGATTGATTCGCTCACCCGGCCGCGCTGCAGCCAGGCGATCTATTGAATATCCGCCAGTTCTCCGCCCAGGTCGCGTAAGGCGGCGGCAATCATGCCATCATCCTCTACTCCCGGCGGCATATTGTCCCGGCGGGCGGCATCTACAAAACAACACAGCGTGATCTCACGCTGGAAAACCTGAAACAGCACCCGCTGGACAGCCTCCAGGTTCTCTGGCTTTTCCATTGAGTTTTTCAATAAATCGCTGGCAAAGTAAATCACCAGCATATCCCCGCGCATAAAGCGTGACTTGCACGAGTTGAGGTAGCCATAGGCCTTCGGGTTCTGCTGCCGCACCGCCGCCAGGATTCTCTGCCAGGAATCGCTTAAGGTCTGCGTGGCCTGTTGGTCTTGAGGCGAGGCCGGTTGGGCGGTTTCTCTTGGCGCTGCGCTCTGAGCGGCAGGCTCTGCTGGCGCACGGGGCGCCTCTTCCCTGGCCTGCGCCGCTTTGGGCCGCTCAGCGGTGGATTTGCTCGACGGCTCGGCGGCAGGCGCAGCCGGGCGCCCGGGCTGCGGGCCTGGCGTGGACTGCGCCGCCGGGGAGGGCTGGGCAGGCGCTTCGACCACGGGCCGCTCCAGCGCCTCAATAAAAGCCATCTCCAGCGGCAGAGCAGG
>JAFGQI010000055.1 GCA_016935755.1 Anaerolineales bacterium | reverse complement strand
GTTTGGCGGTGTATTGCTTCCTCATATGCACAGTGTACCACCTTAATCTTGCCCGTTTTTTTGTCCGAATTTATGTTACCACTTAATGGTTTTGGTATCATGCAAGTGGAGCAGACGAGAATAACTGATCAGGAGATTTAGTTATGGCAAAAGGAAAACTAATCACAGGCGGGATGATTATATTGGTTATCTCTATTCTGCTGATTGGTTTTTACTCACTCATACCTGAAATAGATGAATTCACGATTTCATCCTTTGCTCAACAGCCTGATCTGAGCGAAGGCATTGCCTTAGGGGTGGCGATTTATTCGCTGGTCGTTTTGTTCCTGACTGTGTTCTGTGCGATCAGGTCATACAAATGGTTCGAGAAACTGAGCCAAAAAATGACCGTTGAAGCGGAAATCCCCGGTCATTTTGTCATTGCATTATTACCGATCTTGTGTGGTTATTCTCTCATCGTTTTTGGGCAAGCGCAGTTTGGTATATGGATCGCGTGTCTTAGCTTACCGGCGATTTTTCTCTTTCTTGTCATAGAGTTGAGAAAATCGAGAAAAGAGTAGCTTCTAACAGAATAGTTGCCTTGTTAGGCGGATGAAGTATCGGTGAATGACTAGCAGTGGATTCAATGACATTCACTCCAGCCTCAACGGCGCGACCACGGCCTACATCGGCAGCCACTACGAGTATTCCCTCAGCAGCAGCACAGCCAAGAAGTACTACTACGCCGGTTCCAGCCGCATTGCCATGTGCGACGACACCAGCAGCCTGCACTGGCTGATCAGCGACCCCCTGGGCAGCAGCATGAAATCGGTCAAGGCCAGCGACAGCACGACCAGCGACCGGCGCTGCCGCGCCTGGGGCGAGGCCAGAAACCAAAAACCCGAAAGGTCTTCAAGACCTTTCGGGTTTTTTGATTGGTAACGCAGGTCTTATGCTTCGCCCGGCGCCCCCACGCCGCAGCACAGCACCAGATCCTTGGCCGCCTTGACCTCGTCCAGCCGCCCGACCGGGGTGTTATGCGGGGCGGTCTTGAGCAGCTCGGGGCTGGTGTGGGCCTCCTCGGCGATCTTGAGCATCACCTCGACAAAATCGTCCAGGGTCTGCTTGCTCTCCGTCTCGGTCGGCTCGATCATCAGCGCCTCGTGGACGATCAGCGGGAAGTAGTTGGTGGGTGGGTGCAGACCGTAGTCCATCATGCGCTTGGCCACATCCAGGGCGTGGATCTCAGGGGCGTCCGCCCAGCAGCCCTCGGCGACGAATTCGTGCATGCAGATGCGCTGATAGGGCAGGTGATAAGCGTGGCGCATCTTTGCCAGCAGGTAGTTGGCATTCAGCACGGCGTACTCCGCAATCTTGCGCAGCCCGTCTGGGCCGTGCATTCGGACGTAGGTGTAGGTGCGCACCATCATGCCGAACTGCCCATTGAAGGACTTGACCCGCCCGATGCTCTTGCGCGGCATGACAAAGCCGTACAGGGGCGGCAGGTCGTCGTCGCCTTCTTCCACGATGCCGACCAGCGGGCCGGGCAGGAAGTCTACCAGGTGGGCTGCCACGCCCACCGGGCCGGAGCCGGGGCCGCCGCCGCCGTGTGGGGTGGAGAAGGTCTTGTGCAGGTTGTAGTGCATCACATCGATGCCCAGGTCGCCCGGGCGGACGATGCCCAGCAGGGCGTTCAGGTTGGCGCCGTCGCCGTACACCAGGCCGCCCGCCTCGTGCACCAGCCGGATCACCTCTTCGATGTGCTCATCGAACAGGCCCAGGGTGTTGGGGTTGGTGATCATGATCCCGGCCAGGGTGTCATCGCACTCGGCCTTGAGCGCTTCCAGGTCGCAGTTGCCGCGGCTGTCGGAGGGCAGCTGCACCACGCGCAGCCCGCTCATCGCCGAGGTGGCCGGGTTGGTGCCGTGGGCCGAGTCGGGGATGAGCATCTTAATGCGCCTGGTATCTTTGCGGTCTTCGTGATAGGCGCGCATGATCAGGATGCCGGTCAGCTCGCCCTGCGCGCCAGCGGCAGGCTGCAGGGTCATGGCAGCAAACCCGCCAATCTCACGCAAATATTCTTGCAGTTCGTACATCAGCAGCAGGTTGCCCTGCACGGTCTCGATGGGCTGCAGTGGGTGGGTGTGGGCAAAGCCCGGCAGGCGCGCCGTCTCTTCGTTGATCTTGGGGTTGTATTTCATCGTGCAGGACCCCAGCGGGTACATGCCGACGTCGATACAGTAGTTCATCTGCGAGAGGCGGGTGAAGTGGCGCACCACGTCCACCTCGGAAAGCTCGGGCAGGGGCAGGTCCTGGCGGGTCAGGCCGGCGGGCAGCTTGGCCAGCGGCACATCCGGCTGCGGGAAGCGCAAAGCCTGGCGTCCAGGTACAGAGATATCGCACAGCAAAGGCTCAGTCATGGGACACCTCCCCGATGTGCAGGTTGGCCAGCACATCTGCCAGTACATCAATATCCTCTTTGGTGTTCATTTCTGTCAAAGCGATCAGCATGTGATTCTCCAGCGAGGGGTAATCCTGGCTCAGATCATATCCGCCCAGGATGCCCTGCTCCAGCAGGTGTTCGTTGATCTGCTCAACCGGCTCGGGGCAGGCGACCACAAATTCGTTAAAGAAGGGATCCTTTGACCACAGGCTGTAGCCAGGGATTTTGGCGATTTGGCTGGCAGCGTACTGCGCCTTGTGGTAGCACAGCTCCGCCACCTGGCGCAGCCCCTGCTTGCCCAGCATGCTCATGTACACCGTGGCCGCCAGGGCGATCAGAGCCTGGTTGGTGCAGATATTGGAGGTGGCTTTCTCGCGGCGGATATGCTGTTCGCGGGCGGTCAGAGTGAGCACATAGGCGCGCTGGCCGCGGTTGTCCATCGTCTCGCCGACCAGACGACCGGCCATCTTGCGCACATATTCCAGCTTGGTGGCGAAGAGGCCCAGGTAGGGGCCGCCGTAGGAGAGCGGGATGCCCAGCGGCTGTCCTTCGCCCACCACGATATCCGCCCCGAAGGCTCCAGGCGGGGTGAGCAGGCCGAGAGCCAGCGGGTTGACCGCCACCGCCAGCAGGGCGCCGGCTTCATGCACGGCTTTCGCCAGGGCGGTGTAGTCGTAGATGCGCCCGAAGAAATCGGGATACTGCACCATCACCAGGGCGGTGTTCAGGTCGATCAGCGGCAGCAGGGCTTCTGGCCCGGCTTTCAGATTGGCATCTGGCCCGTCGCCAACCAGCTCGATCGGGGTGCTGTGGTTGTAGGTGCGCGCCACCTGGCGGTAGTGCAGGTGCAGCGCGGGGGACAGCACCACTTTGCCGCGCTTGCCGCGGAAGTTGGCGTAAGCCAGGCCGATGGCTTCCGCCACAGCGGTGGCGCCGTCGTAGTGCGAGGCGTTGGAGACTTCCATGCCGGTCAGGGCAGATACCAGGCTCTGGTAATCGAAAATCGCCTGCAGGGTGCCCTGCGAGACTTCTGGCTGGTAGGGGGTGTAAGCGGTGTAGAACTCGCCGCGGCGCAGGATAGCGTCCACGGCGGGCGGGGAATAGTGGTTGTATGCGCCTGCGCCCAGGAAGCACACCAGGTCGCGCGCCGTCTCATTGGCGGCGGCCAGAGCCTGCAGCTCTGCCATGGCTTCCATTTCGGTCAGGGCGGGGGGCAGGTTTAGTTTCGGAAAGCGGTGCCGGGCGGGGACGTCCTGGAAGAGGTCTTCCAGCTTTTTCACGCCCACCGTCTTCAGCATGGCTTCCCGATCCGAATCGGTATGGGGGATATACATGCATACTCCTTAGAGAAGGTTGTAGGGTATAGATATCTGGTGGTAGGTCGCGGGCGGCCTAGGCTTCGCTGAGCTTCTGCTCGTAAGCAGCCGCGCTCATCAGCGCTTCCAGTTCGGACGGGTCGGACAGCTCGATCTTGACCATCCAGGCTTCGCCGTAAGGGTCCTTGTTGACCGTCTCGGTGGCATCTGCCAGGGCTTCGTTGACCGCCACAACCTTGCCGCTGACCGGGGTGAAGACATCTGAGGCGGCCTTGACCGACTCCAGGGTGGCGACGCTGTCGCCTTTCTGCACCGTATCCCCGACGGAGACTACGATTTCGACGAAAACGATATCCGAGAGCTGTTCCTGGGCATGATCTGAGATGCCGATGGTACCAGTACTGCCTTCCACTCTGACCCATTCATCAGAAGCGGCATATTTTAGATCGGTTGGAATATTCATAAGTCTTCTCCTTTGTGTTGGGTGAATATATCTTGCAAAAAAAGTAAAGGCGCACGCTGAGGATGCGTGCGCCCCTGTTCAAAACCTGAGAGATTCGCGCCCGGCAGCGATGTGCAATCTTGCATTGGGCGCTTGCCCCGTCGGTGTTTGCGGTCTCGCCGTGGCGAAGCCGCAAGACTTTCCAGAGGTTGCCAGACAGCGAGTCCTTTTACCTGAGAGTTTCATCTGAAACCGTTTTCGATCAGACTTGCCCCTTCGGTGCCCGGCCTGGATGGGCGGGTCTCTCCTCAGCTCCTGGTTATCTTGTCAAACGGGCTCATTTTAAGAGCTTGTCAGACAGACGTCAAGTGAAGAATGTAATATGACTGGCTGCCGAAAGTTTTATCGCTCTATCCGTGCTGCTTGTCAATTGTTCGGCGTGTCACGCACCCAATCGCCCACCAGCCAGTAGCGGAAATCCTGTCCCTGGCTGACCTGGACGGCGCCAATCACGCCGTAAACCAGAGCCGCCAGCGGGATGAAGCTGATCAGCAAGGCGACCGGCATCAGCAGGCAGCCGATCAAGATCGCCGAGAGGACTCCGCTGATCGCCCAGGCCACGCCGGCCAGCGCTCCGCCGCCCACCCACCAGATGAGCTGGAAGACCAGCGACTGCAGTGAGTGGTAAGCCACAAACCGGGAGCGATCCTTATATGCCAGGTAGATGATCAGGGCGATCACTGGGCCAAGGAAGCCAGTGACCAGGTTTGCCAGCACACTCAGATGGGACAGCATCGCCCAGGTGCGCTCGTCGCTGGGGGAAAGCGGCTGCGGGGGCGCCGAATAAGGCCGCGGCGGTGTGCTTTCAGCCGGTGGGATAACTTCGGGAGGGGTGACTTCGCTCATGATTGACTTCCTAATCGTGGTTAAAGAACCCCGTTATCAGACGGGCTGAAAACGGGGTTCTTCGGTTGGGTCGATTAGACCCATTTCTGGTTTTTGATGAAGTTGGTGATGACAGGCAGTTCCATGTATTTGCCCTGGTAGGCCTCGTAGGCCGGCCACAGGGTCACCAGCCAGGCCACCGGGGCGCAGATCGCGCCGATGCCAAGGGTCACCAGGCTGAGCACGAAGACGATGATCCATAAAGCTACATTGAACACCAGGGACTGCACAGCGTGATAGCGGATGAAGGGACGGTTTTTCTTATCCTCCATCAGCAGCACGATGATCGGGATCAGCGGGATCGGGTATCCCAGGGCTGCCCACAGCTTGTCGTCGCTGGTAATTTCGGGTGTTGCGAATTGATCAGACATTGTTTACCTCCAAAGTTAATTGAATTTCCCAAGAGTTGGGCCGACTATAACTGCTTGAATTGTACAACATTTCTGGTACAGCGCAAGCTATCCATCAAAAATCTTAACCCCGGATTGAGGCCCTGGTTGCTCATGGAAAGGGACTTTCGAAGTTAGCAGGCGGTTGGACATCCCCAATTTCTCCCTAACTTTCCGAGGTATCCAAAATCAGGTGTCCATTTGCGTCGATTTCCAGGCGCAGGAAGCGCATGGGCCGGTCTGCCGGTCCCTTCTGCAGCGAGCCGTCCAGGTTGAAGCGCGAACCGTGGCACGGGCAGGCAAAACCATCTTCATGCACTTCCACCTCGCAGCCCAGATGTGGGCAGACCAGGCTGATTGCCTGGAACCCATCTGCGGTTGAAAACAAGGCTGCCTGGGCCTGTTCGACCACCAGGATGCCTTCTGTAGGCAGCAGGTCCACCGGGCCGAGATCAAACTGGGTCGAGGGTGAGGGGTTGGGCTGGTAAGAGAAAAAACGTCCCAGCCCGCCCAGCCCCAGCACACTGCTGAGGCCCAGCAGGCCTTTCCAGGCTAGCGACAGGAAGTCGTGGCGCGAGATTGGCTTTGCTTCTGGATTCATAATTGGCGGGTTATCAGGTGCGTTGTGAGTCATCGTTTTCTGGGTTTCATCTAATGTTGGGTGGCGTGACAGGCGTGACAGTCGCTCGCCTGCTGTTGATCAGGGTTCTGCTGGCAATCGCTGCCCTTCACCGGCTGGAAGATGAAGCGCTGCCCGCTGGCTTTGCCAAACAGTTCGAATTCGCCGCCCTGGAGCTGCCGAATCGTCCACAGCAGTTCTCCTTTGTCAGTGACCAGGATCGTATCGCCAGGTGCAACCTCAATCACCGGGTTGAGAAAGGCCAGCCGGTATGCGACCTCGTCCTTGGTGGAGAGCACCCGCGTGCGGGGCAGCTGTGTGAGCGTGCCGTGACAGGTGCGGCATTGTACGTATTGGAATTCGGCCTGGCTGCTGTGCAGATCGCCATCGCCCATGCTCTCCAGGCGGGTGTGGCAGTCGATGCAGTCCAGGGTCCACTCGCAGCGGGCAAACTGCGTTCCTGGCGGGTAAATATCTGAGGATTGATCCTGGCGCGGTTGAAAGCTCAGGCTGCTCAAATCGTATTCGCCGCGGTTATGGCAGGTATTGCACTGCGTATAGGATATGGCAACGGTCAGGTGGTGGATTCCGTTCTGGTTCCCCTTCTCCTTCAGTGGGCGCAGATCATGATTGGCTGTGGGGGTGTGACAGGCGGCGCAGCCCTCCAGGCGGGCAAAAGCTTCTCCTGGCAGGGGCTGGGCGGACAGGTGGCAGTACAGGCAGTCCTGAGCGAAGGTTTGCACCTCCGGGCTGGCCGCTCTGGCTGGATCGAAGGCCGATAGTATCAGGATGCCGGTCTGGCTTTTGCCATCGTTATCGGCGGCGGAGACTGCTCCCAGGGAGGCTTCCAGGCTGGGCTGTTCGCCCGCCGCGCAGCGCACGCTGGCGATCGCCCCGGCATAGGTGGCATGCAGGCTGGTCAGCAGGCGCGGGATGTGATGGCGCTCGGCTAATCCCTCGCCGCTGTGGCACAGGCTTCCGCCGCACGAGGCCTCGACCACCTCCAGCCGGGATGGATTTCTCCCGCCGCGCAGGCTGCTGTGGGCCAGGTCGGCCTCCAGGGCCAGGCGTTCGCCGCCGTGGCAGATCACGCAGCCGAAGGTTTCCACCGGGTGGGATGAGCTGATCTCTGGCAGATCGGCATGGCAGGTCAGGCAGTATTCTTGCTCGCCGGTCAGGGTGGGGGTGAGCACCACCGGGCGCGGCTGGAGGCTGGAATGCCAGACGGCTGCCAGCAAGGCGATCAGCATCAAAGCAGAGAAGATCAAGACCAGGCGTTTCATCCCTGTAATGCCAGAATGGTCAATACAACCAGGAGAATGCTGAGCAGGATGACGATCACCTGGGCCAGACGGTTGCCGCGTGGAAACCAGCGGCCTAATTCATCTGGTCTGGCGACGGGCAGCAGAGCCAGC
>JAFGQI010000054.1 GCA_016935755.1 Anaerolineales bacterium | reverse complement strand
TTTTTGGTTGGTCACAACTCCAAGTTTCTACCAAGGGGCGGTTTTGCTCAAGGGCTAAACCGCCCTAATTTTGTCTAAACTCGAGTACATAGATTTGTTTGCAAAACTCAGTATGCCAAAACATTGTGGAGGAATGATGGATAAGCCGGTCAAGGATTGTGGAGATTTTACCGGACAGCGGAGAATTAATTATGACGCTCCCAGGGGATTTCTTCGTGTAAAAATATGTCATAAACTGACATATAATGGGTATAACCTGTGTTCTAGTACCACCATACAGACCTGTAAGATGGAGGATGATTGGGTTATGGCTGAGAACTATGAAATCATCAGCGTGGATGCCAGCAATGTCGACCGGCAGGGTTTCTTCTGCTATATGAGCAAACCCAAGACCCCGGGCTACCGCCAGAAGCGTCTCTGGCTGGAGCAGCGCTTCGCCGAGGGGATGAAGATCAAGATCATCCATGAAATCGGTGGGCGGAAGGTCGGTTTTATCGAATACCTGCCGGGCGAATACGCCTGGCGGGCGGTGCAGGCCCCGGGCTGGCTGGTGATCCACTGCCTGTGGGTGGTGGGAAAAGGCAAGGGCAAAGGCTACGGGGCGCGTCTGATCCAGGAATGCCTGGACGACGCCCGCCAGCAGGGTAAACAGGGCGTGGTGATGGTCGCCAGCAACCGCGTCTGGCTGGCAGGCCCGAAAATCTTCCTGGAGAATGGATTCGTGGAAGTCGACCAGACACCGCCCTTCCAACTGCTGGTGTACCGCCTGGCGCCAGGAGCGGATCCCACCTTTCCCAAAGATTGGGAGGCGCGAGCTGCTCGCTACGGGGAAGGTTTTACTGTCCTGCGCACCCCGCAGTGCCCGTACATCGAGAACGCTGCCAGCCTGGTGATGGAAACAGCCGAAACCCTGGGCGCCCCGGCTCGAGCGGTGGAGCTGCAATCTGCCGATGAAGTGCAGCGCATGTCGCCCAGCCCGTATGGCGTTTTCGCCATCGTGTATAACGGCCGGCTGCTGTCTTACTATTACCTCACCCCGGATGAAATCAAAACTCGCATTGCTACGCTCGAGGCATAGATGACTCCAGAATGGCTTGCCGCGCTGAAGGGTGATCCTCTGCCCTTGCTGCTGGAATGGCCTGACCCGGCGCTAACCTGCCATGCCCGCCATGATTTGCTGGAAGAGGCTGCCCCCCCGGTTGAAACGCTGTGGGAGATGCCTGCTGCAGCCCGGCTGTTCAGCAAGCAGCAGCCAGATGGCTCCTGGCGCTACCCTGGAAAATCATCTGACTCTGGTTCAGGCGAAAATTACAATTTACTGGAGACCTACCGCACGCTGCGTGTGCTGGTGGAGATGTATGGCCTCCAGCGCAGCCATCCCGCCCTGGGCAGGGCGGCCGAATTTGTGTTTGGCTGCCAGACAGATGAAGGGGACATCCGCGGCATCCTGGGCAGCCAGTACATGCCCTACTACCACGGCGCTATCCTGGAACTGCTGATCAAGGCCGGCTTCGACCAGGATGTGCGCCTCGAGGGCGGCCTGACTTGGCTGCTCGCCGTGCGCCAGGCGGACGGGGGCTGGGTTGTGCCAGCCCAGACAGTTCCCGCAAAGCAGAAGACCAGCCCATTCTGGCTGGGTGCACCCTTCAAGGCTGACTCATCTCGACCTTCCTCCCATCTGGCAACCGGCATGGCCCTACGCGCCTTCGCTGCCCACCCTGCTTACCACCGTCACCCAGCAGTTCTGGAGGCCGCCCACCTGCTGAAAAGCCGCCTGTTCCAGGCTGACCGGTATAACGACCGCAAACATCCCTCTTACTGGCTCAAGCTTCAATTCCCCTTCTGGTGGACTACTCTGCTGACCGCCCTGGACACGCTCTCTCGGCTGGGTTTTGCACGGGAAGACCCGCAGATTGCCGGGGGGTTGGACTGGTTTCTCTCCAACCAGTCTCCCGATGGCCTGTGGGAGACCGGCTACGATTCAGGACCCCGCGCTGAGTCAAACCGCCGCTGGGTCGGATTGGCAGTCTGCCGTGTTCTTAAGCATTGCTTTGGATAAGCAGAAAGGAAATACAAGGAGGTCTGACCTATGAAGGCGCTCAATTGGCTGCTCGACCCCTCTTCTCCCGGTGTGCGCTACCTGGCGCTGCGCGACCTGCTCGATCTGCCGCCGGATGACCCCGAACTGATGTCCGCTTGCCAGGCAGCCCACGGGCAGGGCCCCATCGCCGCCGTGCTGGCTGAGATGCACCCGGAAGGCTACTGGGAGAAGCCCGGCCCCGGCTACAACCCCAAGTACCGCTCAACCGTCTGGTCGCTGATCCTGCTGACCCAGTTGGGCGCGCAGATCGCCAGCGATGGGCGCATCGCCCGCGCCTGCGCCTATATCCTGGAGCAGAGTCTGACTCCTCATGGGCAGTTCAGCGCCAGCGGCGCGCCATCCGGCACAGTGGACTGCCTGCAGGGCAACCTGTGCATGGCGCTGGTCGCCCTGGGCTGCGAAGACCCGCGTCTCGACCTGGCCTACGAGTGGATGGCGCGCAGCGTAACCGGCGAAGGCATCGCGCCCATCAGCGATAAGAACGCCCTCCTGCGCTACTACTCCGGCAAGTGCGGGCCGCTGTTTGCCTGCGGGGCGAACGATAAACTGGCCTGCGCCTGGGGCGCCGCCAAGGTCATGCTGGCTTTCAGCCTGTGGCCCAGGGAGCGCCGCACCCCGTTGATCGAACGGGCCATCGCCCAGGGGATCGACTTTCTCTTCAGCCGCGACCCGGCTGAAGCCGACTATCCCTCCGGCTGGACCGGCAGACCCAGCGGCAACTGGTGGAAGTTTGGCTTCCCGGTCTTCTACATCACCGATCTGCTGCAGATCGTCGAAGCCCTGGTTGGGCTGGGTTACGCCCATGACCCGCGCCTGCAGAACGCCCTCCACCTGATCCAATCCAAGCAGGACTCCCAGGGGCGCTGGGCGCTGGATTACGACTACACTGGCAAGACCTGGGGCGATTACGGGGCAAAGAAGCAGCCCAACCCCTGGGTGACCCTGAGGGCGCGGCGGGTGCTGAAAGCCGCTGGGATGGTTTAACTCAGGAGCGAACATGGATGCCTTGCACCAATGGCTGTTGGACTCATCCGAACCCTGGACGCGCTGCCGCACCCTGGTGGATCTGCTGGAGCTGCCCGAGAGCGACCCTGCCGTCGGCGCCGCCCGGCAGGAACTGCTGGAGCATCCCCAGGTGCTGGCGCTGATCACCGCAGCGGCCAGCTGGGAAGAACGCCCGCTCAAGCGACACAACGACGCCAGCCACCCGCTCTACGCCCTCAGCACGCTGGCGGATTTCGGATTGAAAGCCAGCGACCCCGGCATGTCGGGAATCATCGAAAAAGTGCTGGCGCACCAGTCGCCGCAGGGAGCGTTTCAATCGCCGGTCTTCATCCCCAAGGCCTTTGGCGGGCCGGATAAAGAGATATGGACCTGGGTAGCCTGTGACGCCCCCACCCTGCTCTATGCCCTGCTGCAGATGGGCCTGGCAGACGATCCGCACCTCCAGCAGGCGGCTGACCACCTGGCCGGGCTGGCGGTCGAGAACGGCTACCACTGCGCGGCCGCCCCGGAGCTGGGCAGATTCCACGGCCCTGGGCGGCGCGACGATCCCTGTCCGATCGCTAATCTGTATGCCCTGAAAGCGCTGTCGCTCATCCCGGCTCAGCTGGAAGGTGTCGCCGCTCGCCGGGCAGCCGAGATGCTGCTAGCCCACTGGGAGCAGCGCAGGGAGCGCAAGTACTACCTGTTCGGGGCGGGGACGGACTACCACAAGCTCAAGTACCCCTTCGTCTGGTACGATATCCTGCACGTGGTCGAAGCTCTCAGCCGCTTCCCGTTTGTGCAGGCCGACCCGCGCTTCGTGTCTATGCTGTCTGCGATCACCGCCCAGGCTGATGCCCAGGGTCGCTATACCCCCGGCTCCATGTACCAATCCTGGAAGGGCTGGGGCTTTGCCGATAAGAAAGCCCCTTCGCCCTGGCTGACCTTATTGGTGCTGCGGATATTGAAACGGAGTGGATTTTGTAAACCTTAAATCACATAACGCATCCGGAGAGGTGGTAAATAGTGTCATTATGTTTATGCTCCGAATTCTGGTACTGCCTGCCCTTTGAACTGGCTCATATACAGGCGATGATAAAAGCCGCCCTGCGCCAGCAGGCTTTGATGGTCGCCTTTCTCGATAATCTCGCCGTCATTAATCACCAGCACCTGGTCAGCGTCTCGGATGGTGGAAAGACGATGGGCGATCACAAAGCTGGTGCGGCCTTTCATCAGCCGCAGCAGGGCTTCTTGCAGATTCTTCTCGGTGCGCGTGTCCACGTTCGAGGTGGCTTCATCCAGGATCAGGATATCGGGATCCGCCAGCACAGCCCTGGCGATCGCCAGCAGCTGGCGCTGCCCCTGGCTCAGGTTCGCGCCGCGCTCGGTAAGCACCGTGTGGAAACCTTGCGGCAGGCGGTGGATAAATAGATCGGCGTTTGCCAGCCGGGCGGCGGCAATCACCTCTTCATCGCTGGCTTCCAGGCGCCCGTAGCGGATATTTTCCATCACCGTGTCGGCAAATAAAAAGTTCTCCTGCAGCACCAGACCCAGCTTCCGGCGCAAATCATCTTTACACACGGCGCGCACGTCCGTGCCATCAATGGTGATGACGCCGGCATCCACATCATAGAAGCGGGTGAGCAGATTGGCGATGGTGGTCTTGCCCGCGCCAGTCGGCCCCACCAGCGCCACCATCTGCCCGGCTTCGGCTTGCAGGCTGACGCTTTTCAAGACCGGGGATTCTGGCTGGTAGCTGAAACATACGTCATCAAAAACCACGTTGCCTTCCACGTTGTGCAGGGGTTTTGCCTGCGGGGCGTCGCTTTCGGGTTCGGCATCCATGACCTCAAAGACTCGCTCTGCGCCTGCCAGGGCGGATTGAATCGAGTTGAACAGCTGGGCGATCTGGTTGAGCGGCCAGGCCAACCGCCCGGCGTAGTTGACAAAGGCGGCCACCTCACCTACCGAAGCCAGCGCCTGGACAGCTAACCAGCCGCCCGAACAGGCCACGATTGCCAGGCCAAAATTATTGACCATGTTCATCACCGGGCCCATCGATCCGGCGAAAATGCGCGTCCAGCGCGAAACCTTCTGCAGGTGGCGATTCACCTGGGAAAACTGTTCCACCGTGGCCCGTTCGCGCGCGAAGGCTTTGACCGTACGCGCGCCGGTCACGTTTTCTTCAATGATCCCGTTGAGACTGCCCAGGGCCTGTTGGGTTTCTCGAAAGCCTATCCGGGTGCGTTTGGCGATGGCGCGGGTAATAAAGTAGGTGATTGGCATCACGATCAGGCTGATCAAGGCCAGGGGCAGGTTCAAAAACAGCATAAAAATCACAATGCCCACCAGGCTCAGAACACTGGATACCAGCTGGCTGAACCCGACGGTCAGCACGGTGGCGATATTTTCGACATCGTTGGTCAGGCGGCTCATCAGGTCGCCGTGGGCGTGCTGGTCATGGTAGCGCACGGGCAGGTTCTGCAGCCGGGTGAACAGATCAGTGCGCAGATCGCGCACAGCATATTGAGCCACGCCAGCCATCAGATAAGATTGCAGCCAGGTGCCCGCTGCTCCGAGGATATAGGTGATGAGCATCCAGGCTAACAGCCGGGCTAAGCCCGGTAAATCCTTGATGAGAATATAGTTGTCGATCGCCAGGCCCATCAGGTACGGGCCCAGCAGGCTGACAAAGGAGGTCAGTGCAACCAGGATGAGCGACCCCGCCAGCACCCAACGCTGGCGCTGGATGTAGCCCCATAAGCGGAGCAGGGTTTCAGGCGTGTTTTTTGATTTCTCCGGCTCGCGGAACCAACCCATCGGGCCTCCACCCGGACGATTCATGAGCATGGGAGGGGGGGCGGACTGCGCCTGGGGAGTTTTGGGCGGGTTGTTCATGCCGTTACCCCGCCGCCCAACTGCGATTCATAAATTTCTCGGTAAATAGGGCTGGCAGCCAACAGGCTCTGGTGGTCTCCCTGGGCCGCAATTTGACCATCGTCGAGCACCAGGATTTTATCTGCTTTCAAGACGGTGCTGATGCGCTGTGCAATCACAAAGCTGGTGCGGTCCTGCATCACCGTTTCCAGGGCGTCCTGAATTTTGACCTCGGTCTCCACATCCACCGCCGAGGTGCTGTCATCCAGGATCAGGATGGATGGCTTCAGCAGCAGGGCGCGGGCAATGGCGATGCGCTGCTTTTGACCGCCCGACAGATTGACTCCCCGCTGCCCGACTTGTGTATCGTAGCCATCGGGGAAGGACAGGATAAACTCATGCGCCTGGGCAGCCCTGGCCGCCGCCACGACTTGCTCGTCGCTCGCCTCCGGGCAGCCGTAGCGAATATTGTCACGTATGCTGCCGCTGAACAGCACGACTTCTTGCAGCGCTACCCCGATTTTGCGCCGCAGCGTCTCCTGATCCAGGTCGCAAACATCCACGCCGTCAATTCTCACCTGGCCTGCGGTCACATCGTAGAAACGAGGTATCAGGTGCACCAGGCTGGTTTTGCCAGCCCCGGTCGTCCCCAGAATGGCGACTGTCTCGCCTGGTTGGGCAGTAAAGCTGACCTGCTTCAATACGGGGTCGGACTCATCGCCATTGTAGCGGAAGCTGACGTTATCGAAGGTCACCTGACCTTTAGCAGGCCAATCCTGGACGCTCTGCGCCGGGTTGCATACCTGCGGTTCTTTTTCAAGCACCTCTAAGACACGTTGGGCCGAAGCCTCGGCGCGGGCCAGTTGGATCACCAGCTGGCTGACCATCATCAAGGAGAACAGCGTGATGCTCAGGTAGTTGATGAAGGCAATGATCTGCCCCACCTGCATTTCTCCGCCGGTCACCCGCAGGCCGCCAAACCATAAGACGGCAATAATGCCAGAGTTTAATGTAAGCATCATGAAGGCTGGCATCACCGCCACCAGGCGCGCCGCGCCGACGGTTTGCTCTGTCAGGCGGGTGTTAGCCGCCCCAAAGCGGGCGATTTCGTGATGGGCGCGCACAAACGCTTTTACCACCCGCACACCCGCCAGGTTCTCCTGCATCACCTCGTTCAGCGCATCCAGACGCTGCTGCACCCGTGTGTAGAGCGGCGTGGCTCTGCGCACGATCCACAACACAGCCGCCAGCTCAAGCGGCATGAGCATGAGCGGGATGAATGCCAGCTGGGGACTGGTGATCACTGCCATGATCAGGCTGCCAACCAGCAGGAGCGGCGAACGCACCAGGATGCGCTGCATCATCACCACCGCTTCCTGCACCTGGGTGACATCGTTGGTCAGACGAGTGACCAGCTGCCCGGTATCCAGATCGTCCAGATTGCCAAAGGAAAAGGCTTGCACCTGGCGAAAAAGGGCTTCGCGCAGATCGGCCCCAAAACCCACCGCCGCAGTTTCGGCGCAGATGCCGCAGCCGATGCCGCCCACCGCCCCGATCAACGCCAACCCAAGCATCAGCAGGCCGGTCTGGATCACCAGGTTCAGATCCAGGCGCATGATCCCCTCGTCGACAATACGCTGGACCATGCGCGGCTGCATTAAATCCATGGCTACTTCGAGCATCATTAAAAGCGGCGCTGATACAGCCCAGGGCCAATAGGGTTTGATAAAACGGATTAATTTACGAAATGCACGCATCGATGATCTACCTTATTTTGATCTGCCGCGCGGCCAGTTATTCCCAGGGCTTCTCGCCAGCTGCCTGCAGCAGATTGTCCCGGATCTGTAGTAAAAATCGCCGCAGCACGATTTGCTCCTCCAGGGTGAAGTTTGCAAAGCTCTCATTTTCCATCGTATCCCAAATCTGCTCAACCTGGCTCTGGATGGCGCGCCCGGCTTCGGTCAAAAAGACCCGTGAAACGCGCTGGTCTTCTTTGTCGACCTGCCGGTAGATAAAACCGGCTCTTTCCATCCGCTGGAGCATTTTGGTCAGCGTGGCGGGAGCGATCTCCAACTTGTCGGCTAATTCTGTTTGGGTCCGGCCTTCTTTCTGCCACAGGGCATGCAGAACGGGCGGCTGGCCGCGGTAGAGCTTCAGCGCTTCGAGCTGCTGGCGGGCGCGGGCGTGGTGCAGGTGGCAGATATTTGCCAGTAAGAAATCTAATCGTTCCGAGGGCTTTGTGCTGCTCATGAGGTTACCTCGCCGGGGATAGTTAGCCGGCTAATTATAAACGCGTTGAATGGCAATAACAAGGTCGTGAACTAAATTCTATGAGGCTGATACAGAAAAACAGCAGTATTTGATAAAATAAAGATGTTATAGTATAATATATTCATGAAAATAAAGCGATCTATGCTTGAGCAGCTCAGGGATGCGATCACCCCTGGCAAAGTTCTGGTTCTCTATGGGCCTCGCCAGGTGGGAAAGACGACATTGGTGATGGATTTGCTAGCCTCTATCTCTCTGCGCAGTGTGTTCGTGAATGCAGACGAACTGCTCTACAGGGAGGCCCTTGCCAGCCAAAGCCGCCAGCGGTTGGGGGAAGTCCTGGGGGATGCAGAATTGCTGGTGATTGATGAAGCCCAACGTGTACCAGATATCGGGCTAAACCTCAAGATCCTGGTGGATAGCTTCCCTCAGGCGGCCATCCTGGCAACTGGATCTGCATCCTTCGATTTGGCCAACAAAATTAGCGAGCCGCTTACCGGGCGGAAAATTACCTTTACCCTGTATCCAGTCGCCTATGGTGAGATCCAGCAGACACTTGGGATTTTGGAAGCCCGCGCTCAGCTGGAGCGATGGTTGGTCTGGGGAGGCTACCCGGCGATTATCACTACCGGTAACCCGGTCATACGCCAGCGCCTGCTGGGTGAGTTGGTTGGCTCCTATCTCTACCGAGACATTCTGGATTTTTCAGGCATCCGCCGGGCGGATAAAATATCGGATTTGCTGCGCCTGCTGGCCTTTCAGATTGGCCAGGAAGTATCTATTGCTGAGTTGGCTGCCTCCCTGGCGCTGAATCGCCAGACGGTTGAACAGTATCTGGATTTACTGGAAAAAGTGTTTGTGATTTTCAAAGTTGGCGGCTTTTCACGCAACTTACGCAAAGAAGTCACCAAGAATTCGCGTTACTATTTCTATGATAATGGTGTGCGCAATAGTTTGATCCAAAATTTCAACAACCTGCCTCTGCGCAACGATGTGGGTCAGCTCTGGGAAAATTACCTGATGGTGGAGCGGCGTAAAGCCAACCAGACTGCCGGGCGTTTGGTCAACGCGTATTTTTGGCGTACCTATGATCAAAAGGAGATTGACTGCATCGAAGAGTACGGTGGGCAGCTCTATGGCTACGAGTTCAAATGGCAAAGGGGAGAGATTCGCCGGTCAACGCGGGCTGAATTTCTGCAGGCATATCCCAATTCACAGTTATTGGCAGTTAACCAGGAGAACTTTGAGAGTTTCTTGGCGTGATCCAGGATGCGAGCCGGTTTTTAAGACGAAATTTCCGGTCATCGATATCGGACTATGAAACTGGTGGAGATTGGCGTGGGTTCAGCCGGTCATTCAGGCCATCGCCTAGCAGATTCCAGCCCATGCCGAACAGCACCATAGCCAGGGTGCATGGGAGGTAGAGCCACCACCAGGTAAAGGGATTGCCCCCAGGCCCAATGACGTAGTTCTTGCCCAGCGAAAGCAATACGCCCCATTCTGAGCTGTCGCTCAAGCCGATGAAGGTGAAACCGGCTTGCAGCAGCACCAGGTAGCCCACATCGCGGGCGGCCAGTACGATGGCTGGTGAGATGGTGTTGGGGATGAGGTGACGAAAGATCAGGTGCAGATGCCCGGCGCCCAGGGAACGCGCCGCCAGAAGATATTCTTCCTGCCGAGCGTGCAGCACGACGCTGTTCATCAAGCGGGCATAAGGCATCCAGGAGAAAACGATAAAGGTGATCAGCAGCGGGTCCAGGTCAATCAAAAAGCTCTGCCAGGCGGTTGGCGACTCTACGTAGAAGATCATGCTGTAATGGCCAATGATGGCGCCTGAGGCGGTCAATATCAACTCGATGAATTGGTTGAAGAAGATCACCCCGGCGATGACAGGTAAGGCCAGGAAGGCGTCGGTGAAGCCCATGAACAGGGTATTGGGCAGGCCACCCAGGTATGCGCTGACCCCGCCCAGAATGACGCCGAAGGCGCCGGCTATCAGCACCACCAAGAGACCAAAAAGCAGCGCTGAGCGTGCGCCCCACACCAACGAATACCAGACATCCAGCTGGCGCTGGTTGACCGGGTCGGGCACGCTGCCCAGCAATAGCCCTGCCCCAGGCTGGAAGGGGACATATCTGTTCAACTTGTGGATGTCTTTGTAGGTGGAAAATTCGGCGTGTGGATCGGGCGGCGCCAGGAGAGGCGCAGCCAGGGCAGTGAGGAAAAACAATCCCACGATCAGCGCCCCAAACCAGATCGACAGGTTTTTGCCCAGGGCTGAGCCGTGTAATTTCCAGGCTCGATCATGCCGTTGGGTGTCAGTGTGTATTCGCATGGATCATAGCCTCGCGGGAACGGGGGTCCAGGATGGCGCGTAAAACATCGAGCACGAACATGATTACCAGGATAACACTGATGGAATAGACACAGAAACCCATGACGAGGGGCACATCCACACCGGTTGTTGATGCATTCACGACCAGGTCAGCCACGCCGTCCAGATCGAAGATGATCTCGATCATAAAGACGCCAGTGAAGAGCGAGGCAGCAGTCAGGGCGCTGCTGGATAGGGCTGGCGCCAGGATATTGCGCAGCCCATGCCGCCAAAGCAGGCGTCTTTCAGGGATGCCGCGTGCCCTGGCCGCTGTCAGGTATTCTTTGCGGGCCTCGATGATGATCGTACTGCGCACAATTCGCCCTAGAGTGGCCCAATGCACCATACTCAAGGTAACCACGGGCAGCACCAGGTGGCGAACCGAGTCGAGGAAGATATCCAGCCGCCAGTTCAGCAGGCTGTCGATAGTCATCAGACCGGTAAACCGTTGAAATTCGGGAGAGAGAACCTCTTGACTGAACGCAGTTCCCAAACGCCCGGGAGGAAACCAGCCTAAGAACACATAGAAAAAGGCGAGCAGGAACAATGCAGTGATGAAGGGCGGCAGGTTGGCGGCGCCATATGCTGCTATGCGGAAGCGCCAGTCCAGGAGTCTACCCTGCTTCCAGCCGGCGCGCAGGCCTGACACAACCCCAAGAGGAATGAATAGCAGCAAGGAATAAAGCGTCAGTTCAGCTGTGACCGGTGTCCGTCTCAACAGAGCAGAAAACACTTCGCCCTTCATGGTGGGGCTGTACCCGCCGCCGTGGCTGAAGACGTTGACCACCCAATAAGCGTACTGCACGGGGAAGGGGTCTTCCAGGTGATGTTTCTCGATGGTCGGCTTGGCCGCCTGGTACAGCTGTTCCCTGGTCATTTCGGATACCATACCCTGAATTCTGTAAGGCAAATACTGCAGCGCACGAATTTCCGGCCGGATGGTGGTCAGCATGAACATCAGCGTGCCCGTGACGATCAGCAGGGTGAGGGGGATAAGCAGCAGACGGAGAAGAAGAAAGCGCACGAATGGCGACATGGGCGATAGCCACGATGAACAGGGAGGGTAGGGTGTAATTATAATTTACATTTACTCCCCAATGAAAGAAAAATCCCGCCAGTTCTGGCAGGGTTATCAACATTCTATGCTGCTGTAGATTAAGCAGACTGACGGGCAAGCACCGGCTAAAATATATTGCCATACATCCGACTTAACGAAATTGGCTTGTATTATGGTAACAATCTAAACTGAAGCTGGGTAGAGGATAACAGGCTTTTTTAGTGAATCGAATATGACAAATAACACATGACAGGATTAGTAAATGTCGCGATAATAAATTCAAAGTCATACCCCTTAGAGGAGGTCTACATGAAAAAATGCCCTTTTTGTGCTGAGGAAATCCAGGATGATGCTTTATTTTGCAGGTATTGTAAACGGGATTTGATTACTCCTCCGTCAAAAACCCATTCCCCTTCTTATCTAACCCCAACACTAAAAGCACCCCAAAAATCAAGTGGAAAACTAATCTTTATACTTATTCTGATATTTGGAGCATTCGGTGTTATAGGATTTTGTTGTTTAATCTCGTCTTTAGACAAATCTAAGTTTCCCGACTATAGGTCGGGTTGAAAATCAGCACCTTACCAATCGAATTTCAAGCCGTTTGAACT
>JAFGQI010000053.1 GCA_016935755.1 Anaerolineales bacterium | reverse complement strand
AGTTCAAACGGCTTGAAATTCGATTGGTAAGGTGCTGATTTTCAACCCGACCTATAGTCGGGAAACTTAGATTTGTCTAAAGACGAGGTATTAAGATATGTCCCCAAAAATCTTGTCATTCTAAATGTTGGCGAGAAAGCGTCCAAGAGGGAGACATTATTTATATGGAGTACCGTTACTGCGGGTCGGGAAGAAATAGGTGTGGTTATACACAGGCAATAGACTAGAAGTACTCGGAGGCATATTAGGTCGTGTAAGCCATTGTGGAAAAAATAATTTTTACCGGGGTGTATAATATAAAAAGATGAACAGTCTACCCCAATTTTCCGAGATCTATCTGCCTGTTGTTATTGCGCTTTTTAATGCGTTTATACGATTATTGGTTGATCGTGTAATGCATATCTTACATCAAAGAGAAAAAAAGGCATCTGAAGGCGAAGCAAAGATAGGAATTATTCTCGCTACTGATAAAGAAGTTCGAAGGTATGGAGCAGGTAGAGAGGTATCTGAAATTGAAAAGAAACAAGCAATTGAGTATCTAAAAATCGATATTCCTCAAAGAATACGAAAACTCGAAGAAATCATCCATCAAAATTCACTTGAAACACCCACTTCACAATCGATTTCGCGAATGACTGCTATTGCATCGGGAATACTGACTGGGTATACAATATATGGCACGATTTTTACACAATGGTCGCATACAGTATTTATTTTAATAGCCGGGAGTGTGATAGTTATTCTTATCCCTATTGTCTCGGTGTTACCTTTACTATTGAAAATGCGACAAATAAATTCAGAAGTTGAAAATATAATAAATGAAATATCTGCATCATTATTTCTCTTTGGGTCAAAACTCACAATCGACATTGACTCATTTGTAAAAATTTATATTTCTCGTGATCCTAACGTGTCGCCCATCGAACTCAATCACATCCTTGATTCCTTCGGTTTTCATTTTCCGAGAGACGACATTTTTAGAGCTTACTTCTTTGCACTATTCCCCACACCAGAAAAGCAATTTCAAGTCCTCAATGACATCTTTCTAAAGCACCCCAATACATTGAAAGGCAAGCAATTTACGGATTTATCGGATGAAGAAAGATCCGAGCTAATTGGATATATTGTGCAATATTTATCTCGAGATTTAGCGATGAACATCACAAAGCCGAAATCTATAAATTTATTTACTCACCTAATCTGATTATTAAGAATAAAGGATGCCCTATGACAAGCATTCAATTCCAGTATGATGACTTAATGAACCCAGTAATTCTGGCATTAATAAGCCTAGGCGGCTCTGGTACAAATGAGGAAATAAACAATAAAGTTGCCGAAATAGTAAACATTTCTGCTGAGCAACTCGAAGTTTTACACAACCCAGAAAAAGGTGGCATGACAGAGATAGAATACCGCCTGATGTGGACTCGTACTTACCTAAAAATATATGGAATTATAGAAAATTCGACGCGAGGGGTTTGGTCACTTACAGAAAAGGGGTCCCATGACGAAAAAGTAGATGAGAAAGCCGTTGTTCGTGCTGTTCGCGAGCATATGAAAAAGAAAAAACAAGAAACAAGCGAAGGCGATGAAGAGCCTAACAAAAAGGTTGAGTGGCAGGAAGAGTTGTTGGATGTCATTTTACAAATGTCATCATCCGCTTTTGAACGGTTGATTCAAAGACTATTGCGCGAATCAGGATTTATCCAAGTTGAAGTAACTGGTCAATCAGGGGATGGTGGAATTGATGGCCATGGGATATTACGGTTAGGTGGTTTGTTAAGTTTTCATGTTATTTTTCAGGCTAAGCGGTGGAAAGGCGCAGTTGGCGCAAGCCAAGTTCGCGATTTCCGCGGCGCGATGGTTGGAAGAGCCGACAAAGGTCTTTTAATTACAACGGGAGCATTCACAAAAGACGCAATCAAAGAAGCTACACGAGATGGTGCACCAGCAATAGATCTGGTCGACGGCGATCAACTCGTTGAAAAACTAAAACAGCTTTCCTTGGGTGTGTCTACAAGAAAGATTGAGATTGAACAAGTCAATATTGACCAGAAATGGTTCCTAGGTTTATAACGCCAGATTCCTTACTAGCCATTTGGATAAACCACTCAATCCGCTACCCCGCCTGGCAGCTCCAGGATCTGTACAAGCTGCTGGTGCAGGCAGCCCTGGGCAGCGAGCACGCGGTGAGCGATCCCCCATCCGCCCAGCGCTGGCTGGAGCGCGAACTGGGGGAAATGGGGGCTGGGCCAGACGAGCCAATATTTGATCCTATAACCCCGGATGAGCGTATGATTCGTGTACACTTGCGCTCTTTTCTTGCTGCAGGCTGCCACCCCCAGTCACTGCTGGAGGCCTTTCTGGCCACTGCCACCACCTATCACGGCAGCCGGGAACAGCTTGCCAGCTGGTGCAGTCTGGCGATTGAGATGTGCCAAAATGGAGACCTACCCTTCAATGCACAAGAAGCCCAGGCGTTTTTCGCCGAGATGGGCGAGAACGGCTACCCGGCAGTTCACCACTCGCCGGTTTACCAGCGCCTCTACCACCCTGCTTACCGGGTGGTGCTGCGTGCGCTGATCGAACCCGATGAAGCTTAAACTTCCCATAAGGTGCAGCTTGCGAAAAAACCTTGTCTTGTCAACCCTGATTATTTTTGCATATCTCCTGGCAGGCTGCAAGTCAATCAAGCTTTGGCACACTCCCACCGCCATCCAGCCGACCGATGCACAGATTACCCCGACCCCCACCCTGCCAGCAGGGATGACGCTCGACCAGGCTGCCACATTGAACAGCCTGGAGAAAATAGACGACTACCCGTTCTATGTGATGCGCTACCAGGGAGATTATCGCACCTTTGAAAGTTCGCCAGAAAGAACACAGCTGCCCGCTCCGGTCTGGGCTTGCTCCCTGTTTGCTGCCCTGGCGGATCCCAACAGCCTGATTTACGGGCGCAACTTCGACTGGCAGTTCAGCCCTGCGCTGCTGCTTTTCACCGACCCGCCGGACGGATATGCCTCGGTGAGCATGGTGGATATTGATTATTTAGGCTACCCTGGCGACCTTTCTCAACAGCTCTCAGGGTTATCCCTGGCAGAGCGCACTGGGCTGCTGGATGCTCCAGCGCTGCCCTTCGACGGCATGAATGAACACGGCCTGGCGATTGGCATGGCAGCAGTTCCAGGGGAAAATATCAACCATTATCCCCAGAAAGAAACGATTGGATCCATTGGCCTCATTCGCCAGGTACTTGATCGAGCCCGTACAGTCGACGAAGCCCTGGAAATCCTGGAAAGCTATAACATCGACATGAGCGGCGGCCCAGCCATCCACTATCTGGTAGCGGACCGCCTGGGCAAAGCTGCCCTGGCCGAGTTTTATCAAGGCGAGCTGGTCATTACCCACAATGCGCAGCCCTGGCAGATGGCAACAAACTTCCTGCGCGCCTCCATATCTGGAGATCCCCAGGGCAAGTGCTGGCGCTACGACCGCATAGCGGAAGAGATTACAGCAAATCAAGGCCGCCTGATTCCCGCCCAGGCGATGCAGCTCCTTCAGAATGTCTCCCAGGAAAACACCCAGTGGTCCGTGGTTTATGATATGAGCAGCGGGCAAGTCCAGGTTGCTATCGGGCGGTCATACCAGCAGGTATATACTTTTAGTCTAGAACTGGCGTCCCCATGACCACCCCCCACTATGAAGCAATAAATTTCGAGTAGATCATAACTATTATATCAAGCCGTGCTGCTGCGCAGCCAGGACGGCCTGCAGGCGATCCTGAACTCCAAGTTTTTGAAAAATCGCAGATATGTAATTCTTCACCGTCCCTTCTGCCAGGTATAGCTGTTCGGCAATCTGGCGGTTGGTCAGGCCTCGGGCTACCAGCCGCAGGACTTCCAACTCGCGTTCGCTCAACTCTTCGATCGCTCCATCGGACAAATTGTCGATCGTTCCCACACGGGCGCCAGGCGCCAGGCGGGCGAACTCAGCCAGAACTTTTCGGGTGATAGAAGGCTCAATCAGCGCCCCACCGCTGTTCACCGTACGGATCGCCTGGGTTAATTCCTGGATTGAGACATCTTTGAGCAGGTAGCCCAACGCCCCGGCGCGCAGCCCCTCAAAAACATAGACATCATCATCGAAGGTGGTCAAGATGATAATTTTGCTGCTCGGCCAACGCTGGCGCATCATACGCGTAGCTTCCACGCCGTCCAGAACGGGCATGCGAATATCCATCAGAACCACATCTGGCTGCAGACGAGAATATGCCTCCAGCGCCTCTTGCCCATCGCTTGCCTCGCCAGCAACTTGCAGGCCGGGTTCCATTTCGAGCAGCATCCGCAGCCCCTGACGTAAAAGCTGTTGATCGTCAACAAGCAGCAGACGGATCGGATCAATGGTTTCAGTCATTGGATTTCTCCTGAGGAAGGGGTAAACTGACACACAGTCTTGTTCCTCCCTCTGAACGCGTCTCCACTTCCATCTGCCCGCCTAACTGGTCCAGACGCTCGTGTATGCCACGTAAGCCGAAATTAGCGGATGAAGTCAGGTTGTTGATATTGAATCCGTTGGGCAAACCGCGCCCATTGTCCTCAATTTCAAATTGCACGCTTGCATGCAGGCGTTTCAGGCGCAGCCAGACCTGAGTGGCGGCAGCATGGCGCTGTATGTTGGTCAAACCTTCCTGGGCGGTGCGATAGATCACCAGGCGGTGAGTATCGGGCAGTACCAAACCATCATCTGGCAGCTCAAGCTGGATAACCAGCTGACTGGATTGGCGGAAAGAATCTACCAGTCTTAGGAGAGCGTGATCAAGCCGTAAATCTGCCTCCAGAGGTTCACGCAAGCGGCCAACAGTCTGGCGCAGCTCATTGAGCGCCTCGCGTATCTGGCGATGCGTGGTGACAAGTATCCCAGCTGTACGCTCAGGATCGGTGAAGATCAGCTTACGGGCTGCTTCCAGCTGCACTGCAGCAACAGTGAGATGATGGCCTAGCGTATCGTGCATCTCACGCGCCAGGCGGTTGCGTTCGGACTGTACACTGGATATTTCCACCTGGTCGGCATATTCCTGCAACTGACGATTAGCAGCCTGCAGCTCTCCCAGCAGCCGTTCACTGCGCAGCTGCGCCTGTTGAGCAGCGCGCAGCGCAGCTGACACTAAACTAAAGAGCAGCATCCCGCCGACAATAGAGATCAGACTGACCAAACTATCAAGGAAACCATACTGGTTTATTTGGTAAACCACCACGGCAGCAATGCAGCCAAACAACCAGATCAGGCCTGCCTTGACCGGGAAGTACAGCATGGCTTCGATGCTCAGGATATAGAACAGGGTGAGCAGTTCATCCACTTGCGGAAAGAGCAGCAGCAGCGCCAGCAGCATTACGCTCTGCAAGCCCAAAATCAGGTAGATTTTCGTGGGAGCCGTCTCCTCCTTACTCCCGGGCAGCATGGTGGTCAGCCCACCAAAATTTACCAGCAAGATCAGAGCAAGCCAGCGTTCCAGCAGCGGGCCAATGGTTAATAAAGTGGGGACAGCCACACCCAGAATAGTGATCAGGGCGATAGCGGTCAGTAGGTTTACCTTGGGAGGGGATGAGATTTTCATCGTGTTTATGCAAGTATTATATTCTAAAACTCTCTACGGCTGTCCAATTGGAGCAACCGTAGAGAGTTGGATTTGTCTGCTAACCTGCCTGTACTTTGCTTACTCAACAAGCGCCGTGGCAGGGGTATTCGCAGCTGGAGTTGGCCGGAAATGTTCCCAGATCAGGATTGCAACTGCGCCTAAACCAATCAGGATCACCACCACTCTCACCAGACCTCCCAGGAAGGGAATCGCAGTGAGCACAACCAGGATCAGCAGGCCCAACAGCAGCGCCCAATAGGGTTTTTCGTTCAGCGCCGGGTTGATTCGTTGTAAAATCCAGCGTCCACTCAGGTAGCCCACCACCAGATAGGAAAGGTATCCTGCAATCAGGCCAAAAGCGATCACCAGGGCAAAGAAGGCGCTCCCGCCCAGGGCCAATGACAGGCCAGCCAGGTTGCCCAGGGTCAGCGCAGCAAAAGTGATGATCAGAGCCAACACAAGCATGCCCAGCAGCCCCAGGACAAAGAAGAAGCCGAAGAAGGTCAGGAAACCCCACCCCAGACTGGGCAGAGGGCGCTTCTGGATCATTTCTGCCGGTCTGCGGATCCAGGCAGGCACCAGCCAGGCCACCAGCAGACCAATCACCACCAGGGCAACCAGGAAGCGCAGCGCTTCGAGGATGCTATGCAGCACCGGGTTGGTTTCACGCATCGGGCGATACTGCGATATATCCTCTGGACTGACTGGTGGTTCGGTATAGGTTACTGAGCCAGTGATAACGCCTGCAGGGAAGCTGTATTGGTTTGTGCTGGTGTAATCCAGTTTGCCATTGATCTGCGCTTCAGAGCCAAAATTCAGCCCAGGCTTGACTGAAGGTACCGGAGGCATATTATTACCCATATAAAAAGTGGGGAAATCCCTGGAATCTTCAGGATCACCGATGGCAAGTTGAACATCACCATCGATCACGCCGTTCAACTCCAGTTTTCCCAGACCAAGTTTGGCCCCTTCAGACACCTGTCCATTGAGCAGCCCCTGATAAGCAGCCAGCACCAGCGCACCTCCCACGGCAGAGCCTTGGGCAACTTCCAGGCTGTAACCAGCCGCGACGACATCATCGCCGATTTTTGATTGTGGGCCGAGTCCAAGGACATAGCCGGCACAACGCAGATCATCGGTAACCTCACCGTTGACGGTCACGCTGTTCCCTGCAGCCATAAAGTCACCCTCTATCTTGCCGTTCAGGGTGATGCTGTTAGCAAAGGCGATCACATCACCTTTCACCACCCCATTTATGGTGATCATGTTGGCCGTTAGATATAAGTCATCTTCGATGACTTCGTCGGCGTCAATGACAATCGAATCACCACCGCGCGGATCGAATGCCAGAGCCGGGGTTGCGATGCTAAAGGTCATCAATAAGACCAGTGCAAGAATAATTATGCGATAGAAATATTTGGTATTCATGGTTTACTCCTTTTTCTTACATTTGATATCACAGGTGATTAGCGTTCTGCGATATAGGATATCACCTGGCAGGTCATACTTAACAGTGCCAATGGTCACAACTCGGGTCATATGACCATACATTTTCTATCTGATAGCTGACAAATAATCATTAATGCAATATATAGCAATCATAATGTAATATATACTTGACATATTGACAATTATATATTACACTTCCGCCCACACCAGACAAGGAGCAGCATAATGGAAGACATAGAAATAGAGAATCGCGTCAAACTTGCCAGGGTCGAAGCTGGGCTGACCCAGGAAGCCCTGGCGGACCTGGTGGGCGTCACCCGCCAGACGATCGGGCTGATTGAAGCCGGGAAATATAATCCTACGATCAAACTATGCCTGATGGTAGCAAAAATAACCCATAAAAGCCTGGATGAATTATTCTGGATCAAAGGAGAACCGAAAAGATGAAAAACATGATGATGGATGAACGCACTGAACGGATCAATGGATGGATTTCTTTTTTCATCCTTATGCTCACGCATATTGCATTGGCTGGTACACTCATGTATAAACGCTATATCTTAGGGCTCCCATCGGAAGCCTACAGTGACATCAGCCTCATTTTACTGTTTTCCATGGGTGGGTACTGGGCTTTTCGCTTGTATTTAAGCGGCATCCTGCCAGTGATCTCCTGGCAAAAAATGGTTGTTATCTATTTTGTCCTGGTATTGGCTATCAGCATACCTACTTACCTGATCGTGGGTTGGCCTGCCCCGGGTCGCTGGTTCGAGGTGCTTTACCCCGCAATTGGAGTAGCAGTGGTCATGACCTTCTATACACTGATTGCATATTTCGGTAAACGAAGGCTTGAAAAAATGATTTCTGAATGATCAGGCAAGAATCATCAGCCCTTGACTATGGAATACTTTTTTGATCCTGGTCAGGGGCTATATATTTTTAACCCGTGCTATAATCGAATTTGTGAACACCCTATTCTGGGGCATTGCCTGGCCCACCTGGAGCCTGGTCTGCCTGGGTCTTACAGTACTATACGCAATCATCTGGCCGAAGAGCAAAGCCCTGCACATCGAATTTAGATGGCAGCAGTTAGTACTTCGCTGGGGGCATTCGCTGGTGTGGGCGCTGCTTGCCTTGCAGTTCGCCTTACGAGGGAACAACCAGCGTTGGGTCGCGCCTGTTGCCAATCTGGTTGCGCTGCTGGCTGCTGCTACTTATGCGATATTTATGATTACTCTGACAACCACTGCGAGGAAACCATGAAGATCCGCTTCCCTACCCTGGATGATTGCGCTCAAATCGCCGAAATACAAGTGGACAGCTACCGGAGCGCTTATGCCAGTATGCTGCCTGCCGAATACCTGGCGAATTTCACTTATGAAGAGCAGGAACAAGATTGGCGCAATCTGCTGTCTGATGAAAATAGAGACATCCTGCTGGTGGCAGAGATCGGAAACGGCATTCTGGCCGGTTATGCCCTGGGGTGCCCTGGGGTTATCCTGGAATACGCGCTAGAGAGCGAACTGGTGGCGCTGCATGTGCGTAAATCGCACCATCGCCAGGGTGTCGGGCAGAGACTGATTGCCGCAATGGCTGCTGAACTGCACCGGCATGGCTGCATTTCGATGCTGCTGTGGACGCTGGAGGGCAACTCTGCCCGGCAGATGTATGAGAAGCTGGGCGGCGTTCTGGTCGGCAAAAAACCCTGGGATGGCAACCAGGATTTTGGGCTGGAGGTCTACGAAGTAGCTTACGGCTGGCCAGACATCACAAAGCTGCTTCCTGCTGAGAAGACTTAATGAAATCCACATAATGAGAATCCTTTGAGGAGATCACACCCTAATGGCGAATTTCCATTTCCTGAACAACGCCTCCTATTCATTGGCAGCACATCTTTTCACCAGTCTAAATAACCATCTTGGTGTACAGGCCATCCTCAGCCAGCAAATGCCAGGTAAGATTTATGTTGATTATCCGGCTTCTCCTCATAGTGCTCTTCTTCAGCATGGACAGCGCTTTTATCTGGCAGGCCAGGCTGATAATCAGACCTTCAACCGGGCTGTTCGCAGCTATTTTGAAAATATAGTCATACCAGAAACTCGAGAGATCGGGGCTGAAGGGTTCATACTATACTTTACACCCGACGATTGGCAACCCAAATTAGAACTGATCATGGAGGCGCAGCGATTAATCCCTGTCCGGCATTATTATTATCAACGAGAGGTTGCGCCACAAGATTGGCAGACACGTGTGCCCGCCGGATTCAGTCTGCGTTGGATTGAGCGAACCGTGCTTGAGGAATCCAGTCTGCAGAACCTGGATGATTTGAAAGACGAGCTCTTATCCGAAGCCCCTTCGGTTGATTTTTTTCTTGCCCAACGTTTCGGAGTATGTGGGGTTCTTAACGATTCAATAGCCGGATTCTGCACCTCCGAAAATGACCTAGGTGAGCGCTGCGAACTGGGAATTAATATCCTCGAGCCTTATCAGCGCAGAGGATTGGCGACTGCACTGGTCCTCTGTATGATTGATCGGGCTCACCAGCGTGGGATACGCCAGATCGGCTGGCACTGCCATACCGGTAATCAACCCTCAATCGCCACAGCCAAAAAATCTGGTTTTCAGCAGATCGCAGAATATCCATCTCTATTTATCCATGCCAACCTCATAAGGAGTACTCATCAATAACCTAGAAGTGGAAAACCAGCCAGAAATCAGCGGATACATTACCAGCCGATTGAAGCAATCCGCTAACCGCCAGGGCCTGATCATGGAAGTCTGCCAACAGACCGGACTGGATTGGGATGAGGCAGATAAGCTTGTTGAGCGGGTAGAAGCCGATCAGGGATCCAGGATCATCCGCAGTCAGCTGTGGATTTTACTGGCTATTTCAACGAGCATGGTCTTTGCCGGGCTATGGTTGACGACAATCTCGCTCATCCCAATTTTTCAACGCATGTGGAGCGGGAATGTCCACCGTGATCCGGTGATCAATTATCTGCTACGATTGCTCTTATTCTCTCACTGGACTTACAGCTGGTTTGTAGGGCTATTCGGTGCAATCTTCGGGGTCGCTTTAATAATGGCGGGCTGTCTCGGCGCCTGGAAGACCTTGAAGCGCATCAGCTGATCTCAGAACAGGAGAATGATGGCCAACCCTGACAAAATAATAACCTCCTGGCCTCCCCGTCTGGTGGTCTGCGCCGGAGCAGTTGTGCTCGATGGCGAGCGAGCTTTATTCGTTCGCCAGGCGCAGGGTCACCCGCTCGCCGGTCAGTTCACCATCCCCTGGGGGTTGGTGGAACCGGATGAACCCCCCCATACAGCTGCACTGCGCGAAACCCACGAAGAGGCCGGGGTCGAGGCGGAAATTATTGGTCTTATTGGATACCAGATACTGCACGACCCTGGCTGGCTGGCGCTGATTTTTCTCTGTCATCATCTGTCAGGCATCCCCCATCCGGATAATATCGAAACCGACCAGGCAGCCTATTATTCTTACAATGATCTGCTGACTTTTCCATATCCGCTTGAACCCTGGTGTGATTGGCTGGTAAAACGGGTGCTGCAAGGCGACTATCGCATGATCCCGATGGAACCAGGTAACCCCTACCAACCATTACAGGCATTTTTCTGAAACCACACATTAAAGGAGAACCATAAATTGTTTATGGTAGCTATCGTTCGTGCACCGGGAAGCAATTTCTCCCTTGGAGAAACCTCTGGGTTATATGGCCAGCCCAATTACCAAATAGCCCTCCAGCAGCATGAGCGCTACTGTCAGGCGTTGGAATACTGCGGATTGACGCTAACCCGTCTGCCGCCCGACATGGCTCATCCCGACTCTACTTTCGTAGAAGACACAGCTATCATCACGCCACGCTGCGCTATCATGTCTCGACCGGGCGCAGCCAGTCGACTGGGCGAAATAGAGGATATGCGCAAAGTTCTGCGAGGTTTTTACTCACAACTGCATGAGATACAACCTCCCGGGACTCTGGATGGCGGCGATATTTGTGAAGCTGGTGAGCACTTCTTCATCGGTATATCAGATCGCACCAACCAGGCAGGCGCTCAGCAATTAGCCAATGTATTATCCGATTATGGCTATACGCATGATTTCGTGGATATCCGCGGTCTGGCTGGCTTGCTTCACCTGAAGAGCGGCATCGCCTATCTGGGCGAAAATCGTCTGATGCTGGTGGATGCCCTGATCGATCACCCCGCCTTCCAGGGTTACGAGGTTATCCGGGTTGATCCACAGGAGAATTACGCGGCAAATTGTGTGCGAGTGAATGACCATGTTCTGATCGCCTCCGCATACCCGCATTTATCTGCCCGGTTGGAGCAGCTTGGTTATCGTCTGATCGAGTTAGATATGTCAGAGTTTCGGAAGATGGATGGTGGCTTGAGTTGTTTGTCGTTGAGGATACCTGGGTGAAGTCTCTGCCTCGCTATCTAATCTATTTGTTTTCCATCTTGAGTGCGGTTGCCGCCTGCTGGTATTTTCTGCCCGCCACAATTCGCTACCATCTGACTGAGCGTTACACATTCACCGGTGGTCCTTCCGATGGCGAAGTCTTCCTTTCTGTGATGGTTCCACGCACTGGACCCTACCAAAAAATCGAGCATCTTAAATTCATCTGGAAAGGCGGCATCAACACCGAAAAACATACCGCGTTGGATGTGCTTCAGATGGCCGGCAGCCTGCCAGCAAGCGACATTCGGGAAGCGGTAATCACCTATGATGTCACCCTGTGGCAAGGCGCGGCTCGTTGGCAAGCCCCCGTTGAGGATTTACAGCTCCAGCCGCAAGATCAGATCGAGAGCGACAATTCTATCCTGGCTGCACAAGCGCAGCAGCTTGTTCAAGACAGTACGCGCCGGGATGCCATGCGCCTGTTCGACTTCACTGCAGGCTATTTATCATGGCCCCAGGGCGAGCGTATTGGCGGGGATCAGTCTGCCCTGGCAGCGTACCAATCCAGGATCGGTGGCTGTGGTGAGTTCGCCAACCTGCTGACAGCTCTCTGCCGGGCCAGCGGCATCCCGGTTCAATCCGTCAGCGGATTGGCTTTCCCGGCTTACCCTCCGCTGTGGAAAACGTCGACTTCCTGGGGACACCCGGCTGGGTCTCACGCCTGGGTGGAAGTCAATTCTGAGGCAGGCTGGGAGCTGGCTGACCCAAGTTGGGCTTCTAACTCACTGATCAAGACAAGGTGGTTTGGGTATAATGATGGCAGCCACCTATCCTACGGCGAAATAGGTGAACACGATCGGATCAACGATAAGATCCAAACCTGGGCGGAGGAGCGCGGACAGCTGATCGGGGCGATGTCTGCACCGCTCAAGTTTGCCGCCTCCGCCAGCTCAGACCAGATCACTATCCTGTCGACGGTGACGGTGCAGAAAGGCTGGGATGGGCGCTGGGTGAACAGTCTGCTCATCTATCTTATGGGAATGGTATTCATTCGAGTGGTCGAAAAACATATTAGACAAGCAAATCGAACCTGATCACCGGGATTGACAATACACTCAGATTAAGATATTATGTGATATATCCTATATAAGGAACATCCCATATGTCACTAGATCATGCCATCCTTGGTTTTTTGAACTACAGAGCCATTTCAGGGTACGATTTGAAAAAGATGTTTGACAACTCGGTTCAGCATTTCTGGCCAGCCGACCAGAGTCAGATCTACCGCACCCTACGACGCCTGGAGGAACAAGGTTATGTAGAAATGGAAAAAATCGAACAAACCAGCCGTCCCGATCGCAAGGTGTACCATATCACCGCAAGTGGGCGGGAAGAGCTGCGTCGCTGGTTGATGGCCCCCCCGCCGATGGATGCCCCACGCAGCGCACCACTGGTGCAGATCTTTTTCCTGGGTCAGATGCCAAACGAAATGATCCTGGAAAAATTCGAGGGCTTTGCAGCCATGATGCGCGGCATCCTGCAGGTGTACGACCAGGTGCCCAGCAAAATTGGCGAATATATCGATATGGTCGGTTCTCCCCGCGAGACTTACTTCTGGCTGCTCACCCTGGATATGGGCATCCGCACCACGCAAGCCCATCTAGAGTGGGCAGAAAACGTGATCAAACAGCTCAAGGCTGGGCAAGTACCTAAGGAATATGGTTAATTCGCAATATTTCCCAAAAAATCAGAAGAGTAAACCTTTTATCACCGTATTGAGCGCCAACCCACAACCATCATGAAATCAACATTACAAGTTCCCCTCCAACGATTATTCTTATACTACCTGCTCATCCTCATGCTCGCTGCTTCAGCCTGCTCAAGCAGGGAAGGCGCGGATCTGGAAGTCATCCCGAGCGTGGCATCCGACCTTCCTCCAATGCCAGAAATTGCCCCTATCCCAGTGTTCGTAGGCACAGCGCTGCCCACCCTGCCCCCTGGAGTCCCCTCCAGCTGCCAGGTGCTGTCCTATAAGACTTACATAAACCAGACTTTAAAATACTGCCTGGCAGTACCTGCGCAGTTCACCCTTGAAGAACTCGAGACCGGTACGCTCAGCATACTCGGTCCAGCTCTGGATGAAACCAGTGAACCGCCGCGGGCGCGCATGTGGCTGAACGTTACTCCAGTCGATCCAGGCAAGACTCTGGACCAACTAATTGATGAGTTCCTGGCCCAAAACCCGGGTAATATCGAACGCCGCTCGGCTACCCTCGGTGGCGAGCCAGCAGAAATTCTGGGCGCATCACCAGGCCAGCTGGGAGCGCGAGATGCCTTTGTGTTGTATCAAGAATATCTTTATCACCTTCGCTTTGAGCCTTCTATTGGGGATTCCCCTCGGGGTGCGGTGGATATGGAAGGCCTCTTTACCGCCATATTTGATACGTTTGGCTTTCTTCCGTAGCTAAGAGGTCGGGGATAACGTCGTAAATATCTGCAACGGTAGAATCATCTCGCATTAACTTGACAGGCAACCAAAAAACCTGTATTGTATTAATAACAATATCGCACCAGCACAATTTCCTGCTGCTACCATGGATCTGAACTGCGGCGTAGGCATCTATCTCGCCGGAAAGGAGGTTGTCATGGTACCCACCAATCGTAAACCTTCCAAGCAGGAATATCGGGATAAGGACAGCATCTATCTTGAAGACTTATCCGAAGGCCAACATTCGGTGCGGAAACTACGTTATCCGTTAGAATGCGAATTATTACTTAGAGCAGCCCACGGGGATGAAGAAGCTGCGATTAAAGTGCTGGGATATCTCAAATCTCAGAACCCAGACTTGCGTAAGATCATCCTCTCAGCCCTGCACGACTGCCAAGATGCGCTGGTTTGGCAGTGCCTGATCAACTATTTAGCCAATCAAGAATGGTCAGACCCATTGGATAGCATATCAGCCAGCCCATCTCCTGAACCAGCGATGGTCGAACGTCTGCACCAAACGATTGTAGAAGCATTCATCACTAACGAGGATGAGCTGGAAAAAGAGCTAAAAGACCGCATTCTGAGTCAGGCTTTAACGCTTCCCGGCCCCCCCGACAGCCCTTCTGGTCGAGTTCGACTTGCCGCCGGCTACCTGCTTGGACTACTGGGCGATCATCGCGCCATTCCAGTGCTGGAAGAAATCCTGACATTCCCAGTAGCGCGTCCTCCTAGTCAACAGGAAGAATACTGGCAATTGCAGGCAATTCATGCCCTGACAGTAATCCACACCAGCCAATGCGGACCACCCTTGCTGAAAGTGCTGGCGGGGAGCCGAGGCCAGCTGCACCAGGAAGCCGGTAAAGCTTTGATGGAATTGGGAAATACTGTTGAAGACACCTGGCTGGTAGCCCTTACCTACCCCGACAGCCACGTGCGCTGGCATGCAGCTCGCGGCCTGGGGCAGATCGGTGACACACGCGCTCTGTCCACTCTCGCCTCGGGTTTGTATGATGAAAAACAAGAAGTACGGTGGGCTTCAGCCCGTTTGCTGGCCCAAATGGATGTTACGGCTATCCCGGCAGTCTTACACGTCATCAGTCACTATCCGATTAACGAACCATTCCGCCAGGCAGCCTACCACGCCTTGCACGCAATGCCTTCTCATCAAGCGCAGAAATATCTGGAACCGCTCTTACAGGCCCTGCATAGTTCATCCGCAAGCCTGGCAGCGCCGCTCCAGGCTCAGAAAATGGCGGCAGAATGGCAAGGAAAAAACCTTGATCCTGACCAAGAGGAGAGCCACCATGAATGATATCGTACAAGAAAAACCGACCCAGGAAAGCGATGATCAAATATTAAAAATCTTGCTGGCTTATGATGGCTCGAAACACGCCCAGGCAGCCGTCGAATTGCTGATGGATCTGCGTTTGCCGCCTCACACCCAGGTGATCGCACTGGCTGTAATGCCACCGCAGCATATTACCGGTCACGAGATTCTCCAGGCAGCCCTGAACTGGACTGCCGACCAGCTGCAGGAGACTGGGCTGGAGGTCACGACTGAGCTGAAAGCCGGCACCCCTGCAGCAACAATCAATGAAATGGCTGAAAATTTCAATATCGACCTGATCGTGATCGGAGCGCGCGGCCTGCGAGCGACCTTGGGCATCTTGCTGGGTGGAGTAGCTCAGCAGGTGGTTGAATACTCATCCTGTCCGGTGCTGGTGGTGCATGCTCCCTACCACAGCTATCGTAAGGTGCTGGTGGTAACCGATGGTTCAACGTCCAGCCAGGCCGCGGTGGGATACCTGTGCGGGCAAGAAAGGCAGTTTCACCCCGGCTGCTTCCTGCTCTCCAAGGCCGAAGAAGTGCACCTGATGCATGTTCTTCCCCCACACATCCCGCCGGATCTGGCCTGGCGGGCCTATGCGATTGGCCCGGAAGCCCTGTATCCGGCTCCCACCCAGGTGATCGATACCCAGGCAATCGAGGCTGAAGAGGAAGAACTGGGAAAAAATATCCTGCAGCAGGCGGCCGCCGCGCTGGCCGAAGGGAGAGTAGTCGCTAACACTGTGCTGCGTCGCGGCGATGCCGCCACTGAGATCATCGAATACAGCAAACAAGGCAATTTCGATCTAATCGTGAGCGGCTCACGTGGCTTGAGTCAGGTCAGCGGCTGGCTGCTGGGGAGTGTATCGCGCAAGTTGGTGCATTACGCTGGGTGCTCGGTACTGCTGGTGAAACCTATCAGCTAGCCCAGGGTTTAATCGGATATAATAAGGTTAATTTATCACATCCAGCCTGCCTGGATAGAAGTCCTGTTTTCCATTTACTTCCGTGTTGTTCAGAAATGGAGGTTAGCATGAATTTTTACTACCCTGTTGATCCATCTGCCCCTATCACCCAATCTTTTGCCCAGCACGTCGCCAATGCCCTGGCGTATGGCTGGGCAAATTACAATGGCGGCATAGATTGGGCTGTGCCCACCGGTACAGCTGTCAAGGCCGCCAAAGCCGGCACCGTGGTTGAAACGCTCACCGACGCCACTGGTTATGGCACACACGTGCGCATTCAACATAGAGAGGGCTATTTGACCATCTATGCCCACCTCCTCAGTATCAAGGTGAGTAAGGGTGATATTGTGCGGACTGGCAAAATCATCGGCTTTTCTGATAACACCGGCACTTCTGCCGGGTCGCATTTGCACTTCGAACTGCGGAAAGATGAAATTCCCATCGATCCCATGCCATTTCTCAAAGCAGCCGGGGAAACTGTGGAGATTTTCGAAGAAGCGCTGCGAGCAGCCGCTCTACCCGCCTCGGCTCCCGCTACCTTCCCAGCTCTACCCAAGGCCAAGGTGCTGGTAGCGGCTCTGAACATCCGCCAGCAGCCTGCCGTCAGCGCGGCAGTGGTCGGCACGTTGGCGCTCAACCAGGCAGTACCTGTCATCCGCACCATCAAGAGCGGCAGCGATGTCTGGCTGCAAATCGGTCACCAGCAGTACTGCGCTATGCTTTTTAGCGGTTCACAATTGGCCGCCTGGGCTTGATGATCTGGAGGCAACCATGAAATTCTTATACCCTGTTCCCCCGACCTCATGGGTCACACAGACTTTCCAGGAGCATGTCGATCGCGCCCGGGCTAACGGCTGGACCAACTACAACGGCGGTATTGATTGGGGCATAACCACCGGCACGCAGATAAAGGCCGCCCAGGCGGGCAAGGTCACCATGGTGCGTAATGACGCCACCGGCTACGGCACGCATGTGCGCATCCAGCATCAGGATGGCTACCTGACCATCTATGGCCACCTGTTGAGCTACTCAGTTGCCCCGAACCAGGAAGTTCAGCCTGGCGATATCATCGCCCTATCAGATAACACCGGCAACTCCACCGGTCCACACCTGCACTTCGAACTTCGCCATAATAACACTCCCATTGACCCGGCTCCACTCCTGGTCACCCGGGTCGAAGACCTGGACGGAAACGGCACGAGTCCAGGCACAGGCGCCGGTATCGAGCCAACATTCCCAATTCTGCCCAAGGCGCGCATCACTGCCAGCGTTCTGAACATCCGACAGGGAGCAAGCATCAACAATGTCATCATTGGAACCCTGGTCAATGGCAATGTGGTAGAAGTAATCGATACCATCACCTCTGGAAACGATATCTGGCTGCATATCGGCTACCAGCAGTATTGTGCCATGCAGTATGGAGGCAGCATCCTGGCTGAGTGGGCATAGAAGTATTCGGTTTTGCAGTAATTGAGAATGGGCACAGCATAATGTGTACGACTGTGCCCTCGATATTTTAAATTGAGATCAGGCACTGTTCGAATGTCATGTCTCAGTTGCTACCTCCAGGTTATTCATAGCCTGCATGGAAGGATATAAATTTAGCAGCATAATCGTGGCCATAAGCACCGCCGAAGAAACGCACCACATGCACACAGCTTTAATCACAAACGGTTCGAGATAGGTCAGGTAGATCGAAAAAAGCGTACCAGCAAACGACATGCCAAAGATTGCTATTGCAGCCAGGTTTCTCCATTGATCTTGCCGGGCGCGTTTGATTATCCATGCGGCCAGGATTGCCAGATAGCCTATCACGCCCAAGACTCCCACCGGTAAAACGCCAAACAGGCGTGCATATGGACTGCGCTGCACCGTATTGCAGTCGCCAACCGGCCCGCAGATCGCCATCACCGACTGCGTCTCCACATAAGCCAGGTAGCCAGCCACCGCTAAACCCACTAAGACCAATACAATAGTCGCCCAATCTAACCGGGATGTGAATTCATTAGAAGTTTTGGGGGGATTTTGGCGGATAAAGACGATCGCGCTGTACATAACCGCAGCCAGCATACCTGCTAAAACAATAATCGCCAGGGTGTAGCCGCTGGGTTGGGTTGGTGAAACGCCCGAAGGAAGAGAAACAACAGGCGTCTCCGTTGACTGTTGAGTCTGAGAAGATGCTGGCTCTGACGAGGTTTGGGTAATTTCCCCACAAGGCGTTCGCGGCGGGCAGAGATCCTCTGGTGTTTGCTCCTGAACGAACGGCGCCAGAGCGGGCGAAGCCGGGTAATCCACGCCTCCAGCGGTCAAGAACTGTTCGATCAAACCAGGCAGCTCGGCAGGGATATCATTGCCTCCGATCAGCACATGCTCCCCAATCACCAGGAACGGCACCCCAACTTGATCCTGAGAGAAACCCAACTCCGCTGCCAGACTGTAGAGTGCATCCACATCCTGGCTGGACACCAGCTCTATGAATAGGATTTGGAATTGGTGGCGATATTTCCGTTGCAGCGGCGGCAGCACCTTATCCAGCACTTGATGGCAGGCGGGACAGCCTTCCATCCAGAACATGACCGCCTTGACCACTGGCGGTTCTTGCGTCGCATCGGTTTCTGTCAGTAGAATCTGGTAACTTATTTGAGCCGGTCCTGTAACAGATTCACCTGCCAGAACGTGTGGAGCCATCGAAAATATCACCAGAATAAGGGCTAAGATGGGCATCCACCTGGCCTGCATTGAGGGTTTCTTATGCAATGATGGTTTTTTCAAACTTTGTCTATCTCCAGGCTATTTGAGTGTCTTTTCACCTGCAGGATAAACCTTCTTCTGCAGCCAGAAAGCTACATTCACCAGGCCAATCATCACTGGCACTTCTACCAGCGGCCCAATCACCGCGGCAAAGGCCTGCCCGGAGGAAATCCCAAACACGGCGACGGCAACCGCTATGGCCAGCTCAAAGTTATTGGACGCGGCGGTGAAAGACAAGGTCACAGTCTTGCTGTAATCTGCCCCCACGGCCTTACCCATAAAGAAGCTGACCAGGAACATCAGCACAAAGTAAATCAGCAGCGGGATGGCGATGCGCACTACATCCAACGGGATGGTGACGATCAGCTCGCCTTTCAGGCTGAACATAACCACGATGGTGAAAAGCAAAGCAATCAGCGTAAGTGGGCTGATTTTGGGGATTAAGGTCTTGTAATACCATTCTTTACCCTTGGCTCTCACCAGGAAAAAGTAGGTCAGGAAACCAGCAATGAACGGGATGCCCAGGTAGATGAATACACTTTTAGCAATCTCGCCAATCGTGATATCCACTACGCTTCCCGACATACCCAGCCAGGTGGGCAGCACAGTGATAAAAATATAAGCATACAGGCTGTAGAACAGCACCTGGAAGATGCTGTTGAAAGCCACCAGCCCGGCGGCGTACTCCGTATCCCCTTTGGCCAGTTCGTTCCAGACGATCACCATGGCGATACAGCGCGCCAGGCCGATCAAGATCAGACCGCTCATATAGTCCGGGTAATTGCGCAGGAAGACCACTGCCAGGATGAACATCAAGATCGGGCCAATGATCCAGTTTTGGAGCAAAGAAAGACCGAGGATCTTCCAGTTACGGAAGACATCACCCAGCTCTTCGTAGCGTACTTTTGCCAGAGGTGGGTACATCATCAAGATCAAGCCGATGGCTATAGGAATATTCGTGGTGCCAATTGAAACTGCCTGGTTAAGGCTCTCTACCGCGGTGGGGAACAGAAAACCGACCCCCACCCCCACAGCCATAGCCAGGAAGATCCACAGGGTCAGATAGCGGTCGAGGAAGGATAGTTTTTTGGTCAGGCTTGTGGCAGGGGTTTGTGGTGCTACAACTTCAGACATCTGATTGATCCTCCAATAATGCGATAATCTCACGGGAGATATCATCCCGCACCTTGCGGAAGTCATCCATATCATCGCTTTTAGCGGGATCGGGAAAGCTGTGGTGCAGCCGTTTGCCCTTTCCCAGCCAGAGTGGGCATTCCTCGGCGGCAGAATCGCACACCGTGATGACCAGGTCGAAATCCATGCCCTTGAACTCATCCACCAGTTTTGATCGCCCCGAATGCTCAATTCCAATTTCAGCCAGGGCAGCCAGCGCCTTGGGATGCACAAAACCAGCTGGCCTTGTCCCGGCACTGGCGGCTTGCCAGCGCTCACCAAGCTGTGCGTTGACGATGGCCTCTGCCATCTGCGAGCGGCAAGAATTACCTGTGCATAGAAAGAGAATTTTGTGCTTCATGCTAACTCAGCACATCTGCCAGCCAGGTGGTGACTTCAGCCTGGCTGGGGATGCGCCCAGCGCAGACCAATTTCTCGTTGATCACCAGCCCAGGCGTTGCCAGAATATCATAATCCATGATCTGGACGTAGTCGGTAATTTTTATAAATTCAGCTTGCGCCCCCATCATTTCGACTGCCTGCCGGGCAATAGCTTCTACTCTCTTGCAATTCGGACACCCAGACCCTAGAACTTTGACTGTAAGCATATGAACCTCCATGATATAAGATATGATTTTACGAATAGCGGGTTATCCAGCCCATTTACTTCTCTGTCACAGCACCCATCAATCTGTCACCTGGCGCTGCATTTTGCACAGTGTTGATCAATTTCCAGATAGTGCATTCGACAGCATAAAAATCGCTGCTGCTATGGTTAGAAATCCGGATATGGTTTTCAAGCTTTTAGGTTTTGTTTTTAACGCGATTTTACTGCCGATGAGCCCGCCAATTATTGCTACAATGCCACACGGAATCGCCAGAGCTGGGTCAAAACCTCCATGCAAGGCGTTGCCGGCAAACCCAGTTAGTGCAGTTGCCGCCAGCATAGCTGTGGCAGTGCCGACAGCCGTGCGAACCGGCACGCCGCATCCGACAACCATCAACGGGACGAGAAACGAACCCCCCGAAATTCCCACCATCCCGGAGAAAAAACCCGTCGCCATGGTTAACGGCACAGCCACCCACAAATTGATCACATACAGGCTGTCACCTTCAAGGATATTCCAATAGCCAAAGCGAGAAATGGCCGTCTTGTTGGCCTGTTTTTCGGGTAACAGCATCGCAGCACCAGCGACAAAAAGCAGCAAGGATAAGACTACCTTTAACAGTGTGCCGGTGAACAGGTGCGCCGTGAACCCTCCGACGAAGGCCAGCGAAGCATTCAAGCCGCCAAAGAAAAAGGCCAGCGGCCATGACATCGTCCTGGCTTTCCCGAAAACGATTGCTCCCATCAAGGCGCTGGCTAGCAGAATAAACTGACTGGTAGTTGAAGCCGTGTGCATCGAGACGCCCATCAGGACAAGCGCTGCTACATAAAAGTTGCCGCCCCCACGCCCGCTCATAATCATGACGACCGTAAGGGCAAAAATGATGGCAACGATCCAGACGATGTTCATTGTGTTATGTTCCTCTATTGGTCAGTTTTGCGACCGGCAAGGGCTTTGTACAGTTTTCCTGGCAGCAGCTGGCTGGTCACTGCATCGTAATTGCTGGGGGCAATGCGCACATTCTCGTACCCGAGGGCGCGCAGATACAAGTAAACGATGGTAGAGCGAGTGCCAGCAGAACAAAAAACGCCGACCGGCTTATCGCGGGGAATCTCCTGATAACGATCTGGAATCTCTTCTATTGGGATCCATAACACCTGAAGATGATGCTCCAATCGAATTTGAAGCGATTCCCATTCCTGGCGCGAGCGCACATCTAAAAAGATGGCATCTTTTGTCGCCAGCAACTGCTCCATCTCAATTTTATGCCCCCCACTTCCAAAATAATCAAATGTCATACTTTTTAGCAGTTCTTCTAACTTGTCCATTGGGTTCTCCTTTGCTTCTCTAATGGTTTTGAAAATCCATTTGCCAGGTAGATTATTAACATCAATCTGTTGAAGCGTTTTGTACAGCATACCGCGATTGGTTGCGTCGGCTCAACCACCACAACACTCCAGCCAACGCTGCCAGGAAAATCACCAGCAAGAGCGCAAGCAACCCCAGACTGGCTCCATCAATCCAGGAACCGTAGATCAATCCTGCCAAGGTGCTGAAAAGCGCCACCCAAAATACATACACCCAGGCTTTTAGCCGGCCGATAATTGTGGCGGTGATCAGGATGCTTTGCAAGCTGAGTTCGGGATCGGCCATCAGGTAAGCCAGCAGCGGGCCGCGATGCATGCCCAGGCTGAGGAACATCTGTGCAATCGGCACTTCCACCAATGTGGGGAAATACATAAAGACGCCGAAAATCACACCCGCCAGGTTGCCCAATAAGGTATTTCTTCCAGCCAGAGCCTCGATCCATTCTGGCTTGATCAGCACACGGATCACGCCCACAGTAAATACACCTACAATCAGCAGTGGGAAAATCTGCTTAACGAAGCGCCAAGATTCCCATAAGAAGTCGCGCTGCTCATCTTCACTTAACCGTTTCCGCAGCAGCCAACCAAGGACCAGTAAGGCTGCCAGCACACCAAAGAACTTGCCCGTAAACAGGATATCCAGCCCACCAGCATGAGGCTTCATACCCAAGGCGGCAGTCAGCAGCGTGAGGGCGACGAGCCCCAAGGCAATCCAAGTCCAGCGGCTGAAACCATCATGGATATGCTCCATGCCTTTCCAGGAGGAAATGCCGATCAGCACCAGCAGCCCAATCAGGATTGCCCCTTGAGCAGTGACGCCCTCTTCGCCTTTAGCAGCATCGAAGGGTACCAGGCGATATAAGAAATCCTGAAAGCGATCTACACCTGGGATAGGCAGCGTGACCTGGGTGTAAGCATCCGTCAGCAGCCCGATCTTTAGTGTGCCGGAGAGCAGCAGCGCCACCAGGATGAGCAGGAAAGCCAATGCCGCGCGGCGCATCCCTTTCTGGCTCTGCCCGGCGAACATCGCATCGGTGGCCTTGTCATGAGCAATATCTGAACGAGAGAAGATCAGCGCCATGATCAGGCCAATGCCGATACCAAAAGCCAGCGAGAGGAACAAGCGGGCGAAAGCCAGGTCTGCGCCAATCACCCCGCCAGTATAGACCAGTGCCAGGATATTGGCAGCTGGGGCGAAAAACAGGAAGGTAATGGCAGGCCCTAAGCCCGCGCCTTTTTTATAGATGCCGGCGAACAGCGGCACGATGGTGCAGGAACACACAGCCAGCACCGAACCCGCCAGCGCCGCGGCCGGGTAGGAAATATATTTTGGGGTATTCCGGCCTAAGAAACGCGTAACCGACTCTTTAGGGATCAGCGCCGTCATGGCGCCAGCGATATAGAATGCAGGCACCAGGCATAACAGTACATGCGCAGCCAGGTAGGACGCCAGGTTGCCCAGGCCGCCCTGCAGTAGTTGTGAAAGAAAAGCAAGAATGTCCATGATGCTCCTAAAAGCCAAGACTATCAAATTCGATATTACGAATATGATTTCTCAATAAAAACAGGCGGATCACCGCCTGATTCTAGTTATCACTATCGATCAGAAACCTTGATCATCTCCAAACCCTGATCCGCAGGGCTGCACCGTATCGGTGCGGCTTCAGGGTTGCACTTTGGACATGGACACGCTTTCTTCTTTAGGGCCACCCGTATGGATCTGGAAACAGCACCGCTAAAAGCATCCATAGCATCCATGACAGTATAGATTTCCGGTTTGCATACCCGATAGAAGATATTCCAGCCATCCCGCCGGTCAGTCACCAGCCCAGCTTCGCGCAGCACCATCAGATGCTGTGAAATATGCGCCTGGCGCAGCCCCAGAACCGCTTCCATATGACAGACACACTGCTCGCCATCCCTCAGAACATCCAGGATTGCCAGGCGGGTGGGATGCATCAGAATTTTATAGAATTGTGATTGAGTTTGATAGGCATTCATGAAAAAAACTCCTATAATATTCGATAGATCGAATATTATTATATGACATTCAAACGCCTCCGTCAAGAGTTCGTGTCACATATCAGGCATGATCAATGTCATCCGACAGCAAGCGCCCCTGTTGAGCCAGGGCTGAATGCGCTTATTCCAAGATCAGCCGGGCATCGGACGAACGGAATGCGTTTATCTCGCCATAGGGGATTTTCTCTCCCTCTAACCAGGGCAGCGGCGGCACTGATCGCTGGATCACATCAGTTAACCTCATCTCTACTTCTCCTTTTCCACAGCCTATCAGACCATTTCACCTTCAAGATACGATCGGCATTCAGGTAGATCAAGATCAGTCCCAGGGTATCGATGAACCCGTGAGCCAGCATCGGCAGCCATAAATTGAAACCAGAACAAATCATCAACAGGCCCAACAAAGTTCCCAATAATCCAGTGCTCAGCGCTCCACTCTTCCCCTGGTACCAGTGCGCCAGCCCAAAGATCAGCGAGGTATAAACCAGATTGAGCAGCCGAGCTGCATGGCTGTCACCCAGGATCGCTTCAAGCTGCATCATCAGATAGCCACGAAAAATGAGTTCTTCGATCAAGGGTACCGTCAGCCACACCCCCACCAGCGCGACCAGCAGCAGTTTGAGATTGCCGCGCAAAGGGTCAAACAGGCCGAGATCAATGGTGGAGTTGGTCAATCGGTTCGCCAGGGGTTCAATCAGCAGATTCCCCACCAGGGAAATCATCACGCCAGATAGCAACCCAAGAAGAACCGTACGCAACATATCTGTAAGGGGGTAAATCCCAAAAGAAGCCAGCCTGAGACCTTTTCCCCACGCTAACAGCCCAATAGCCGCCAGTGCGAACAGGATGCCGATGCCTGGCTGGCGTTTACCTCCGCTGACAACCAATGCCAGCGAAACCACCAGTAACAAGACATAGCCAGACCAATCTGTGCTCATCTAGCTGCGGCGCCTGATCGCGGCGAGCGCTAACACCAGAGCTGGGAGGAAAGCCAGGGAAGGGCAAATCTTATCCATCAACCCCTTGACGGCCTTATCGATCTGCTCCTCCAGCCATTCACGGATCAGCTGCTCGATATCGCCCTTCTGCTCATCCAACCACTGCTCAATTTTCTCTTGCAGTTCAACCTTTTGATCAGTCAGTTCTTTCGTGATTACCACCGCCGTGATGCGTACGGGTTCACCTGGGAAGCGCTGCCCCGAATGCTGCAGATACCATGTAGAAGTAAACAAACCCCAGCGCTTGAACGGCTGTGTCTTCCAGGAAAATGTAACCGTCTCCCCAGGCTTGATTTGCCTCGGCACAGACTGCTTCTCTGCTGCCCCCCAGGGGTTCTGCTGGTTGACTAGCTCTGTTTCACCTGGATTCCATACCTCGGATCCAGTGTTCTTCAAGCTGATTTCGATCAGCAAGGTTTCGCCTTCCACCAGAATGGGAAATTCCGGCTGCTGGACGACTGAATAGGAAAACGGTTGGGGCATCTGGCTGATGACTGCGATCGTCTGGGGGATGATTCGATCTGATTTTACATAGGATGTGCCCCTGCAGATCAATTGGGTAGAACCGCCGCCGTCAAACATGATCACCTTGCTGGCACCAAAATCTCGCAAGATCTGGGCAGCATCTTTTTGCCTAGAGGTCTTTGAGTTGAAGATCACAATCGTTTCGTTTTTACCATCCCCATTTTCGTCTGCTACGCCCGCAAAGGTGCGTCCAACCCGGTCATTGAATCCCTTATTGGCGTCTTCAGACAAACCAGCCAGAATCTCAGGAGCGGATGAACCATAAAGAGCGTCCCTGGTCAGCGAGGCAATCTCGGCGTGATCAGACCAGACCTGCAGCATCAACTTCTGGTCGGGGTATTCATACAGCCCATAACCATCACTGATTATTATTCCGCCGGATTTCAGAGGAAAGGCCAGCGGCGTCGGGTTCTCGTTCGTCGAGAAGAACTGCCCATTGGTGAGGCAGAAGGCATTCGGCGAAGTCGCGAAGAGGTTATCCCAGGCTGCCTGCAGGGTTTGCTTATATATCAGCGGGTTGTTTCCGCCATATCCACCTGCACCTATCCCCGCGTCATGAATAGGGCCTGTCAAGAACCGGATCGCAGCTCCTTCATCAAGATGAGCGATCTGGATATAGTCAGGGCTCCCCTCAACATAATCCTTCTGGTAAAGTTCCGCCCCATTATCTTGCAGTACCAGGTTGAAACCAGCCGGGATGCTGAAACTCACCGATAGCGCCCGGGCTGTCCCTGGCAGTACGATCCAGAAAAGCGAGCCGAGAATGATTGGAATCAAAAAGAGCTTAATGCGATTTATCATCATTCCTCCTATTACCAGCCGATCTGGATGACTAGCGCCGGATGATCAGACTGGTCGCCCGTCAGGTAGCGCGCATCAAGAACGCTTATTCCAGGCGAAATGAAAACGTAGTCAATGCGATCATCCCAACTCAATCCCTGTTCATCCAGACCCCCTTTCCATTTTTCCAACCAGGCATCCGCCAGCATTTGGGTTGCCAGGTGGTACTGTTCACTGTCCGTGCGGAAATTAAAATCACCCATCAGGATAACATTTTCCTGATCCTTTACTTCCTGGAGAACCTGTTGAAGCTGAATCATCGGCCCGTCGTTGCCCAGGTGGATGACGAAGATGTTAAATACCCTTTCCCCCACTTGTATTTGAGCCTGGATGCAGGCCGTCTGCTCACCCTGACTGAACATATAGAAAGTACGCGGATTCAAGATCGGCGACTTAGACAACAGCGCCACGCCAAATGTACCAGTCGCAACACTTGGACCATAATAAGAGACCATACCCAGGTCTTCGGTGAAATAACGCACCAAATCCAGGTTCCCGTTGGCAATTCGATTTGAGTCGCTCTCCTGTAAACCGACTACCTGAGCCCCCAGGCTGGCAAGCAAGGCCGACTGCTGATGTAAATCCTTCACAGGATGATCGCCGCCCGAATATCCCTGTTGAATATTGAATGTGGCGATTGTCAGCGATCCGGCTTCTGGCAGATCTGCCAGCATCGGACCAGAAGCGGCAAAGCGTTGGTTGACATACCCTGTTGCGGTGAAGAACAGCGCGAACAGGAAAATTACCGAGATCAGGTATTGACCTACTGTCTGTCGGAATATCACCTCTGGCAACCAGACTAACTCCCCGATCGGTTTTTGATCTTCTCGAGGAACAGCCAGGGCAGCCATAGCCATACCCATACCCAGGATGGCATATACCAGCCAGAAACGATCACGCAGCCAGGGCCCGACCAGCGGGATATAATCATAGACCGTGGTAAAAACATGCATCAAGATCACCAGGAGCAGAAAGAGCGCCGCCAGCCCAAAAGAACCTGCCAGGGTGCGAAAACTGGGACGCAAACGCAGTAAGGCGGCGATGAACAGCTGAGTATTGAACAACAGAATGGGCGAGGAAAGGATCGCGATCCCCAACGCAGCCAGTCCCCAGACTGGCGCAGTCGCTTCGGTGATTGGAAAGGCTGCCGGGTCTTGAGGAAAATCCATCTGCTGTGCGAACAGTGCTGCTGTTAGCGAGAGCACAAAAACCGAATTCCAGATGTACAGCACAGCCAGTGTAAGCATTTTCCAAAAGCGCGCCGATAGGAGCAGAGATGCTCCCACCACCAACGCCAACCCTACACCGGCAAATACGCCCACATAGATATCATGTCCCCAGGGCAATACTCCACCCAATCCACCCGGTGGAAGCTCTACACTGAAACGTTGAAAGTTCGCCCCTAACCAACGAGCAATCACGTTTGGACTGGCAAAGGCGAAGTAAAACATACCCCAGGCAGATATCAGACCAATCGCCAACCCCGCTGTACGGATGAAACTTGACTCAAGCTCGGTATCATTCTCCGTCACCTTTTCTATTGGAAAGTCTGTATCTAAGGGTCGAGAGGCTCCCCACAGCAAGTATGCCCCAAACAAGGCTAAGACTGCTTCCAGAATTGGCAAATGATCCACCAGCCGGCGGTAATCGTAATATGGATTACGTACATACACCGAAAACGCCGCGGCTAACGCCAGCCCTGCTCCCATCCATAGGGCATGATCGCGGCGGTTTTCCTGGCCCATCTTCCACAACCAGGCTGGTAAAAAGATCAAAAAGAGGAATACCCCCAATCCGGATACCAGCATGCGCCCGCGAGTGTCCAACAGTGGAGCTACTACCCCACAGAACAGATAGATTGCTCCCAGAGTCTGCAATCCTGTTTCAGAGAAACCCTTACGCAGCAGCAGCAAAGTAAAGGGGGCCAAGAAGAACAGAATCGCTATCACTTCCACAGGAATCCCAACCATCAGTAAACCGAAGGCATAAATCCCTTCAATGAAACTGGTAATGAGATTCAAGGAAAAAAGGAAAAATATGGCAAAAAAGAGGATATTTCCCACAGGGGGTAATTTTCGAGCGCGTGCCGGTTGAGGAGCTTTTTTTGTAGTTGGCATGGTTTATTTTCCCAAAATATGATCGTGGAGCATGCTGGGGTTCGACGTAATCTAGAGGTCTACAGCAGCATTATAGCAGAATGAAGGCTGAACTCTCTACACCAATTCGCCCAGAGCATCCTTATCCTTGTAGTAGAATAAACATCATCAAGAAATTTGGAGGTGATGACCTCTAAAAAAGCTGTATGGCAAAAAACAAATCGAAACCTACTTACCGACCTGCATCTCCAGATCACCGACTGATCGAAGGATTGGAAGATACTGACCGTTTGATGCGCCAGCAGCAGTGGGCTCAAGCGCGCCAGCTTTTGGAAGATTTAAACCGCCGCTTCCGGAACCAACCGCAGGTTCTTGCCCGCCTGATGGATGTGACCCTGGAGGAAGGAGATTCCCTGGGTTATCTATCCGCCTGCGAGCGCATGCAGCGTCTTGAGCCAGGCGACCCCGACCTGGTATTAGCCTTGATTGGCGCATATGTAAGTAATCAGCGTCCCAGCCAGGCGCTACGCTGGCTGGGGGAATTTCTTGAACGCTGGCCAAAGCATCCCCAGGCAGAAGAAGCACGCCGCACTCAAGCCAATATCCTCAAAGACCTTGCAAAGAGCTTTGCTGGTTCAGATCTTGCCCAGGGTGAATGGCTGCAGCTTGCCGCCCAGCTCGATGAACTGCGCGCTCATCTCAACGAGAAGCATTATCGTCAGGCAACTGCCATCGGCGAAAACCTGGTGCAGCGCTTCCCGCGCACCAGTGCTGCTCATAATCACCTGGCCCAGGCTGCATGGCTTGAGGGTCAATGGAAACGAGCGATCGCTGTTACTCAGCAAGTGCTTGAATTTGAACCAGGCAATCTCTACGCCGTGCGCAACCTGGCTCAATTCTTGACTGGAGATAATCAGACTGACACGGCTGCAAAATTAGCACATCAGCTGAAACAAGTTGCCTTAACAACATGGGAAGAATGTCTGCTGATCAATGAAGCGCTCAGCTACCTGGGGGATGACGCTGGTGTACTGCAAACCTTTGAACATACTCGTCAGTGGGAAGATCCGGAGACTCCTGGCGTGTCAATGGCCATGATCTATCACCTGGCTGCTGCTGCAACCTGCCGCCTGGGAAATGAATCAGATGCCCGCCAGCTTTGGAAAAAATCTATAGATAGGCACCCTGGTTTTTCCCTCGCGCAGGACAACCTGGAAGACCTTGGCAAACCTGTTGGCGAGAAAAACGCTCCCTGGCCCTTCAGCCTGAAACATTGGCTGCCAGAACGGTTGATAAGTGAATTTTTGCGCACCATCGAACTCCAGCAGCGTGGCAGTCAGGCGGCGATGGGGCGCGCCTGCCTCCGCCTGGTAAAGCGCCATCCAGAACTTGAGAACCTGGCTCCTCGGCTGCTGGAACGTGGCGATGGGTTCTGCCGAGAGTTTGTCCTCGCCCTGGCACGCCAGGCGCAAACCCCCGTTTTGCTCCAGGCTGCCCATGATTTTGCCCTCGGGCGCTATGGCCCAGACCAGATGCGCCTGGAAGCAGCTTATCTGGCGATCGATAACGGCTTGCTACCATCCGGCTTTCATCGTCTGTGGCTGAACGGGCAGTGGACTGAAATCCTATTATTGGGCATCAAACTGCATCACGAACAGCTTTATCGCCACAGCCAAACAGTACAGCGCCAGATGGAGCAAGCCTTAATGGCAGCCAGGCAGGGAGAGATCATGCAGGCCGAAAAATTGCTCACCCAGGCTCTGGAAACAGAGCCAGATTCTCCCGATATCCTGTACAACCAGTCTGCTCTATACCAGAGTCAGGCGCGCTATGACCAGGCTTACCAGTTGATCGAAGATATTTACACCCGCTACCCAGAATATCTTTTCGGACGAGTGGGCAAAGCTCAGATCCTTTACCGCAAAGGCGAATTTGAGCAGGCCAGACAGGTATTAGAACCATTATTCAGCAGGAAAAGCATGAATCATAGTGAGTTTGACGCCTTCTGCGCGGTAAACATCGAACTGTTTCTTGCGGAAGAAAACATTGCCAAAGCAGCTGCCTGGTTTAACACCTGGGAATCTGCCAACCCCCAGAATCCAAAACTGGAAATATACCGGGACAGAATCACTCCTCCCAATCTAGACAAATCAAGCCGCCCACGCATCTAGTATTCATATCCGCTCAGATCAATGATACCTTGCGCTGCATCCATCAATATTTTAAGCTTCCCACCCACTGCTTTTAAGCATTTATCCTGCACATCCGTGCTATAATTCGCGCGACACACCTGATTACCCGATTCCCTGGCTGCCCGGTCTTTGACTGATGTCCTTCGTCCACCTTCACGTTCACACCGAGTACTCCCTGTTGGATGGCTTCAGCAACATCAAGAAGCTGGTGGCGCGCGCGGCCGAGATGAACATGCCGGCCTTGGCGATCACCGACCACGGCACCATGTTCGGAGTGATCGATTTTTACAATGCTGCCCGTGCAGCTGGCATCAAGCCCATCATCGGCCTGGAAGCCTACCTCGCCCCACGGGGCATGCAAAGCCGTGATCCCCAGCTGGACAAAAAAGCCACTCATCTCCTCCTGCTGGCAGAGAATCAGGTTGGTTATCAAAATCTGCTGCGGCTTGCCAGCGCGGCTCAATTAGAAGGTTTCTACTATTATCCGCGCGTAGATCACGATCTGCTTGCGAAGTACAATGAGGGATTAATCTGCACGTCAGGCTGTATGTCGGCAGAAGTGCCCCGGCTGCTCTATGAGGGCAATCTGGAAGCTGCCCGCCGGCAGCTTGACTGGTATTTCCAGGTCTTTGGAAACAATCGCTTCTTCCTGGAACTGCAATCCCATGATATCCCTGAGCTGGATGAGATCAATAAAAACCTGCTCATGCTTGGCCAGCGCTACGATGCCCGCTACATCGCCACCAACGATGCACATTACATCAATAAAGAGGATGCCCGCTTGCAGGATATTATGCTGGCTATCCAGACTGGCTGCTTACTCAGCGATCCCAACCGCATGCGCATGACCAATAATACCTACTACTTACGCAGCCCGGAAGAAATGGGGAAAATTTTCGCCGAAATTCCTGAGGCAATAAGCAATACATTGCTTATCGCCGAGCGCTGTAATGTGGACCTGGGATTCAAGGGCTACCACTTGCCAAATTTCGATGTACCCGAAGGATGCACGGTGGAAAGCTATCTGCGCTCATTGTGCGAAGAAGGGCTGAATCTTCGTTATGGCGCCCGGGCACATGACCCGATAGTCCGGCAGCGGCTGGAATATGAGCTGAAGGTCATTCACGAAATGGGATTCGACACCTATTTCCTGATTGTCTGGGATCTTTGCCGCTATGCCAGCCAGCAAGGCATCTGGTACAACGCACGCGGCTCGGCCGCCGGATCAATTGCTGCCTACACTCTTGAAATCACTCTGGTCGACCCACTTGAGCACGGCCTGATCTTTGAACGCTTCCTCAACCCGGGACGCATCTCCATGCCTGATATCGACCTGGACTTCCGCGATGACCGCCGGGCTGATATGATGGAATACACCGCCCGCAAATATGGCGATGATAAAGTTGCTCAAATCATCACTTTCGGCACCCTGGGGGCGCGCGCCGCTATCCGGGATGTGGGCCGGGTGATGGATGTGCCTCTATCCGAAGTGGACCGAGCCGCCAAGTTGATCCCCAATATTCCCGGCAAACCCGTTACCATCGATCAAGCCCTGGTTGAAGTCACTGAGTTCAAGCAGATTTATAACGAGGCCTCCTACTTGCAAGAGCTGATTGACACCGCGCGGCAGATGGAAGGCGTGGTGCGCAACGCCGGCACTCATGCTGCCGGGGTTGTGATCACCGACAAACCACTGATCGAATACATCCCCTTGCACCGACCAACTGGTTCAGCAGTTGACTCGCCCATCAAAAGCGTGACCCAATTTGAGATGGGTATTCTGGATTCGCTCGGGCTGCTCAAGGTTGACTTCCTGGGTCTGGCTACTCTGACCATCATGGCGCGAGCCTGCGATCTGATCCAGCAGCGTCACGGCGTCCATCTTAACCTGTCGAATATACCGACGGAAGATCCAGCGGTCTATGAGATGATGGGACGCGGTGAGACGGCTGGCGTCTTCCAGGTTGAAGGATCAGGAATGCGCCGCTGGCTGATGCAGATGAAACCAAAATCACTGGCGAACGTGATTGCCATGGTGGCGCTCTTCCGCCCAGGACCGATGGACTTCATCCCCGGCTATATTCGCCGGATGCACGGCGAAGAACCGGTGGAATACCGTCATCCAATGCTCTCCTCGATCTTCAACGAGACCTATGGCTACCCAGTGTACCAGGAGCAGCTCATGTTTGCTGCCATGCAGCTGGCTGGCTATACCGCCCCCGAAGCTGATGATCTTCGCAAAGCCATCGCCAAGAAAATGCCCGAAAAGCTGATCAAGCATCGCCAGAAGTTCATCGAAGGAGCGGTTCAGAATAGTATTCAGGCCGATACAGCAGCTGCTATTTTCGATGACTGGGAGGAGTTTGCCCGTTATGGCTTCAACAAATCCCATGCCGTAGATTATGGGGTGATTGCTGTACAAACTGGCTATTTGAAAGTTCACTACCCAGTCGAATACATGACTGCTTTGCTTTCGGTTTCGAAGAACGAAAACGAGAAGGTTGCCCTATATGTGGCCGACTGCCGCCGGATGGATATATCAGTTGAACCGCCGGATGTTAACGCCAGCGGGTATGATTTTACAATCGAAGATTGCTCGGATGGTACTTCTGTCATCCGCTTTGGTCTGGGAGCAGTCAAGAACGTTGGTCAAGGCCCGGTAGACGCGGTCCTGAAGGGGCGTCAAGACACCCCCTTCCAAGATTTGAATGATTTCGCCCGCCGCGTTGACCTGCGCCTGGTTGGCAGACGCGCCTTGGAAAGCCTTGTCCGAGTAGGCGCACTGGACAGATTTGGAGCGCGTACAGCCTTACTGGAAGCCTTGGACCGGGTTATTTCAGTAAGCACATCGCATTTTCGGGCAGTTGATAGCGGGCAGATGAGTCTTTTCGGGGTGCACACTGGCGTCAGCGAGGAAATCCATTTGCCGCCAGTCACCCTCGAAGTCAGCCAGCGCGAAATCCTGAACTGGGAGAAGGAACTTATCGGCCTATATGTATCAGATCACCCACTCAGCCCGGTGATGGCCGAACTTCAGGAGATAGTTACCCACTACTCTGGGCAGCTGAGCGATGTTGATCCGAAGGAGCGCGTGCGAGTAGCCGGCCTGATCACCCGCCTGCGCCGTCATCAGAGCAAGGCGGGCAAACCAATGGGTTTCGTTACTATCGAAGATTTGCAAGGCGCGGTCGAACTGGTCATCTTCCCGCGCACCTGGGAGCAGGTCTCCCACAAGGTCGAAATCGATCGCATCGTTGTGGTGGAAGGTCGAGTGGACAACCAGGGCGCAGAACCGAAAATCCTGGTTGATACTTTATCTACCGAGTTCTCCCACCTCGTAGCTGCCGATCCATCATCTCCCGCTGGAGGGGGCGCCCCTCCCCCAAGAAACTCCAACCAGTGGCAGAGAACTGCTCTACAAACCAGACGGCAACAGGGCTCGCCAAAAGAGCAACCAGACACCCAAAGGACACCCAAACCACCGTCGCCTCCGCCTGCCAGGCCACCTGTACAGCCATCTAGATCGTCGCGGGATAACACCGGAAAAGCCGATCATGATGATATATGGGGAGATGATCTAGATTGGGACAGCATGCCCCCACCCCCAGAATTTCCTGAATGGGACTCGCCGATCGCTTCAGAACGAGAACAGGCAACCCTGGCCGAAGACGAAGATCGCCATTTGAATATTAACCATGTGCCTTCTGTTGAAACACCAGTATCCCCAAAAACAGGAGCGCCCTCCCGACCTGGTCTGACTGAGCTGCCTCTGGCAGCCGGACCCACCGCGCTGCCAGCGCCCACAATGCCCCCTGTAAATCCCATTCAGCCACCAGAAGAGACTATCGAGGTGCCACCTGCCCCGTCTCAACCGGAAATACCTCCAGCACCGATCGTCGTCCCGCCTCCCGAGCGAAAACCTGCTGGCGAAAATGAGCCGGCGGTCCACCTCAGCAATTTCTTGCTGCCGCCCATCCCACCGGCAGATCAATCTGGTGAGATCAAAATGCTTACCCTGACCCTGCGATCAACCGGCGATAAGACCCGCGATGTGCTCCGCATCCGCATGGTGCACGGCATCATCACTTCCTACGCTGGTAATGACCGTTTTACCTTCCAGGTTTTTGAGCGGGGCCGTGGGTACCGGTTGGAATTCCCGAATTTTACTGCTGGCATCACCCCAGAGCTGGTTGCCCGAATGGTTAAGCTCCTGGGACCAGAAAACGTGCATGTGGAGAAAATCACCCTTCAATAAGCAAGAAGCGGATGTGGATGCTTTAGAATGGGGAGAGGTTTATGCCAGAAGACGAACCCGATTCACCCACAGGTACTTTCCTTGAAAAATTTTCCAACCGGCAGAATTTTATCCTCCTGATCTGCGTCTCTATATTACTGCTACTACTGGCTATCGCCAGTTTTTTTATTCTCTTAAGGCTGGCAACCTCTCCAGATCAACCCATACTTACCCCTCCCGTGTCTCTTCAAGAAGTGGCAGAAGAATATCCCGAACTGGCCAGCATTTTGAACGACCCGAATCTTGACTCAGTTTATAAAGAATTCCTGATTATTTACCAACGTGATGGCGCAGAAGCCGCGATCGAATTGGCGCGCAAACGTGGCTTGCTCAATGATCGCGACGAAGTCATCATGACACTCGAACTGGACACCACGAATAATTCAGACCTGGTAGAGCAGTTGGAGGCGAATGGCATCCGGGTAGCTACAGCAAGTGGCAAATTGATTGACATTGCTGTACCTCTCTCTTTGATCGAAAAACATGCTGAAACGGATGACCCTGTCGGATGGTTGGAGAAAATCACCGAGCTGGAGCATGTTCTCCACATCCGTTTACCCATCCCACCATCTCAGAACTCTGGCGACACCGAGCTTGAATCGCTCTCTACGCTCAACATCGATAGCTGGCAAGAGGCTGGCTATACGGGTGATGGAGTAAAGATTGCGGTGATTGATTTCGGCTTTTCTAGTTATGCCGATCTGGTGGGAAATGATCTGCCATCAGATCTGATCACGATATCATTTGTTGATGGACGGCCCGAAGTAGGACAGACAGATAACGCTCATGGCACAGCCTGCGCTGAGATTGTCCATGATATAGCGCCAGATGCCCGGCTCTACCTGGTAGAAGCTTATTCCCAAACCGAAACTGGCCTGGCCGTGGAATGGATTCTCGAACAGGGCATATCGGTTATCTCTTATTCGGTCACCTGGTTCGCCAGTCCGATGGATGGGACCGGGTATATGAATGAACTGGTCAATGATACCGTATCAAAAGGGGTTGTGTGGGTCACTTCAGCAGGCAATAATGCACCCAGGCATTACATGGGGAAATTTACCGATCCAGATGGCGACGGCTTCCACAATTTCAGCTCCGATGATGAGCTGCTGAATTATTATGCCTATGGCCCAACAACGATCGTCCTGAATTGGGATGACTGGGAAAACTGCGACCAGGATTATGATCTATATATATATGACGAAGATGGGAATATTCTGGCCAGTTCAGAAAATACCCAGGACAGCCCAGACGATGGCGCTTACGAAATCATCAAGTACGATTTTGAAGCGGAAGGTTATTATACTTTTGCTTTTTATGCTAAAAATGCTACCAGGGCGGTTACCTTCAACTTTTTCACCATGAGCGGTGAAGTCAGCGATTCGATGGTCGATTACAGCATCACCTCCCCTGGAGATGCAGAAAATGCTTTCACCGTCGCAGCAGTGAACTGGGATGATGACCTCCTGGAGTTTTACAGCTCGCGCGGCCCGACTCTGGATGGGCGGCCCAAGCCTGATATCAGTGGGCCCGCCAATGTCAGCGTTGCATCTTATGATCGACTATTCAATGGCACATCCGCCGCCGCCCCGCATGTGGCTGGAGCAGCTGCACTGGTTCTCCAGGCATACCCAGAATTCACTCCTCAAGAAGTAAAAGATTTTCTCATGGAGCGGGCAGTTGATCTGGGCGACAGCGGGCACGACACCGAGTTCGGCATCGGCCGTTTGTGGATGGGCAATCTGCCAGGCGAGGTCACCGAGCTGAAGCCGACGCCCACAGAAGAATCCCCCACGCCCCAGCCCACAGCCTCCGATACACCTTCAGCAACAAAGACTGCCACACCCGCTGTCGAAGAACCTGTCACCCAAAAGGATAATGATATCCCCAAATGGTTAGTCCCCTTAGGATTGTTAGTGTGTGCGCTCATCCCTGCCCTGATGGGTATGGCGGGTCTGGGGATGGCTTTCGCAACCTGGTACAACCATCGAAATCGCCTGGCTCCGGCAGCTGCTTATTCCTACCCACCTCAACAGCAAAGACCAGCCGAAACACCCGTTCGCCGACTGGCAGCCAGGCAGAACTGCCCCGTATGCGGTCACAGCCTGCAAGCCAATGCCCGCTTCTGCACAAACTGCGGCAGACTGGTCCAGCCCAACAGCGCGCCAAGACCGCCCGTACCCTCCCAGCGCCCGTCACAGTGCCGCCAATGCGGTTTCAATTTACGCCCCGCCAGCAAGTTCTGCCCAAACTGCGGGGCGCGCCGCCAATAAGGAGATGAATTTATGAGCAATAGCCCCAACCCAAATTCACACAAACTTCCTCAATCCGGATGGATGCAGCGCCTCACCACGCCGCGCGGGCTGGCAATATTAGGTGGGGTCTCGGCTGTTCTATTAGTCGCAGCCATCGTGATCGGGGTGATCCTTTATCGCCAGATCAATCCATCCCAGCCCCAGCCCAGCCTGCCGCCGTCTCTGGCAGAGATGGCGGAAAAATATCCAGAACTGGCCGAAATCCTGAATGATCCAGAACTGGATTCAGTCTACAAAGAATTCCTGATCACCTACCAGGAAAAAGGCTGGGATGCCGCGGTAGAACTGGCTCACAAACGCGGCCTGGTCAATAAAGATGATGAAGTATTGCTCACCCTGGAGCTTGACACAACAGAATCTGGCGACTTGGTAAATCAGCTCGAAGGATACGGAGTGCGGGTGGCGACGGTGAGCGGGAAGCTGATTGATATCGCCGTGCCGCTAAAGTTGATCGAAGAAGCCGCCAAATCCGAGAATCCTGGCGAGTGGCTTGGGCAGCTTTCCAGCCTTGAGCACGTCGTGCGGGTGCGATTACCACAGCCTTCTGTTGAGGAGCAGTGGGGGGTGGAATTAGAATCACTGGATGGGATCAATGCCAGTACCTGGCAGGAAGCTGGATTCAGCGGTGAAGGGATCAAAATCGCCATTGTTGATTCGGGCTTCACTGGATACCAGGATTTACTGGGCAGCGATCTGCCCGATGAAGTCATCACCCGCTCATTTTATGATGGCTACCCTGATGTAGATAATGGCGTGACGGTCCATGGAAAGGGCTGTGCTGAAATTGTCTATGATATTGCCCCTGAGGCCACAATGTATCTGGTCACTGCCAGTACCCAGGCCGAAACCGAACAGGCAATCGACTGGTTGATCAGCGAGGGAGTCCAAATCATCTCCCACTCAGGCAGCTGGATGATCGGGTTGATGGATGGCAATGGCAATGGCGCAAAAATTGCAGATAACGCTTTTGCCAAAGGTGTCTTGTGGGTCAATTCTTCTGGCAATTATGCATACAGCCACTATTATGGAAAATTCGCAGATAAAGATTCCGATGGCTGGCATGAATACTCTGGCGATGATGAGATGATGACCTATACACCCTACGGCACAGCTATCATTGCCCTATCCTGGGCTGAAGGTGATCAGGATTACGACCTTTATCTCGATGATAAGAATGGCAATACCGTCGCCTCATCTGAGAATGCTCCCACCGATGGAAGTTTCGGCGAGGAGTATATCTACTATGAGTTTTCCGATAACGAGCCCTACTACATCTCGGTATATAATGCCGGGGCTACAAAAGCGGTCAATTTTAACCTGCTCATCTCCAACGGCGAAGTTGAATATCCGGTGGCAGAATACAGTCTGGCGACGCCTGCAGATGCTCGCAATAGCCTGACAGTTGGAGCGATCAATTGGGCTGATAATGCTCTGGAATATTACAGTTCACAAGGACCTAGCTTTGATGGACGCCTGAAGCCCGAGCTAACTGCTGCTGCAAAAGTGAGCACAAACGCCTACGGGGATGGCGCCTTTGATGGTACATCCGCCTCCGCCCCACATGTTGCCGGAGCAGCCGCTTTGGTAATGCAAGCTAATCCCGGCTTCTCCAATCAGCAGGTGCGGGATTACCTGATCAATCATTCCATCGATGAAGGCTCTTACGGCCCAGATAACGAATTCGGCCATGGTCGTTTATATCTTGGCGAGCCTGGAGCAGAGATCGCGGAAATTGAAGAGCCGACACCTGTCTCGCCGGAAGTCACTGAAACCAGCCCGGCTGCGGTAAAAGCTACAGCAACTTACAGCAGCACGCCCGGAGCAACTCCCACCCGCAAGGCGACCACCACACCAAAACCTTCTGCATCCAGCAAGGAGGTTGATTTTTTTGGATTAGGCTTGTTTGCCTGTGTGGGGCTGCCAGCTTTGCTCGGGTTGGGAGGCCTGGCATTCGTGCTGGGAGTGGTATATATTAACCGCAGACAGAAAACGGCTTCACAAGCCGCATATCCCCCTCGCTGGGAACAGCCATCCAATTATGGCTCCCAACCCCCAGACTGGCAGACCCCACCCCCTGCCTATCAGTCACCTCCATATTCGCCGCCGCCATACCAGCCGCCTTCTTACCCATCCCCCCCGCCTTACAGGCCCCCAGAGCCGTCCCCCGAAGAAATCCCCACCAAACCCTGCCCCATGTGTGGGCACCGCATACCGGTCAACGCCCGTTTTTGCACTCACTGCGGCAAGCTGATTTTACCCAAGAGCGAACCAGCGCCGCTAGGCCCGCGCGGTTTGCCCGGTCACTGCCCCCACTGCGGCTTTTCGCTGCGATCGACCAGTAAATTTTGCCCCAATTGTGGCAAGAGAGTCTAGACTGCCTCTATTTTTTTCTCAAACCTTATCCTTCACGGCAATCTTTCTAATACGGCATGCCGCTGCAGTAAGGCCCCACGATGGAATTGAGCCCACGGGGTATTCCAGAAATCGTGCAGATTTGATGTAGCCGCCTGGAAAGGCGCCTGCTGCTGCCATTGGCTGGATGGCCGCTCATCCCACTCCACATCCCCTTGCAGAGCATGTTGGCGGAACGCCAGGCGATCATAAGCATACCGGTTGGGGAAGCCTCCTGGGGCGGGCTCAAACCAGTCCCTGAACATCTCCTGCCAGTTCTGGCAGCGCTGATCCGGGTTTAGGATCTGGCGCAGATTGGCAATCCCGCTCAGCAAACCGGGGGCTACCTTGGGCCAGGCTACCAGCTGTTCCTGAATCATGCGCTCCAGTTCGTCCCAGGGGACAAAATCGACCTGCCGGCCGCGCCAGGGGATGGGATCTGATGTAACGATATGTACGGCATTAATCTGGCGCAATCGCTCATAAATCATCTGCGCCGCTTCCAGAAAGCGCAAGGCGTTATAACCGCCGCCCGGCATCTTCGCCGGCCCCTGTTCACATTTCCATTCCAAAAATGACACATCTGGGAAATATAAAGCGTCAGCGTGACCAATATCAGGAATACCAATCAAAAACAGATCATCGATCAAGTTCTCCAACAGCAACTTTTTCCAACGTTTGGTAAATGGATCCTTAACTTTGATCTCCTCTACATCATTCCCGGGTTCGTTCAATCCGCTGAAACCCTGGTGTGCCCAGGTATCAGCAAAGGTGTGCAAGGCGATGCCTATCCGGCAAAGACGGCGTAAAGGGTGGGCTTCAGCGACAGCATTGGATAAGAGCACTCCAGCAAATACCGAGTTTGGGGCTGTGACATATGAAAATGGGAAGCCAGGATGGTCAGGGTCGAGCGGTCTGGCAGGGAGAAAATGGAAGGGGATATGCACCCTCTTTTGGGCCGTCCAATCCAGAGACTCCAAACCCTGGTTTGGTTTGAGGTAATCATAGGATGTCCGCACCGGATCGATACGCACCATCTGGCTATTGACCTGCACGGTGATCGGATCACCCTCGGTGGCATCATCCACATATTGAGAGCAGTAAGCAATCACCAGGGCATCTTTGCGGCTGAACCCTGCCGCTCGCGCCAGCACGGCGATGCAGTAGAAATGGAAATCTTTTTGCATGGACGCCTCTCTTTATTATGGCTGCCAGGTAAGCAGCACTGTTAGCACTTTCAGGTTGATTTCAAAATCGGTATCATAATGATTCCGCAGTTCCACATCCACCCCAGCAATACCCAACCCCATTGCCCAATCTACCAGGGTGCCGGTGTACAAACAGCCAGTCTGAATGGGCGGATAGGGATAGGGCGATACTCTGGCGATTGCTTCCGCCAGGCTGGACGAGGGTGGATAAGGAGGATCACCGCTCGGGAGGATACCCAGGGCAGCAGAATGATAACTGATCAAGGCATCCACATGATGCTCCTGCAGGAATTTTATCAAGGCCTGGGTCTCTGGCTCGGAGGCAGGATACGCGCCGCCAGTGGTATGACGGGCATCCCAGCAGCCCTGGCGCGGCCAATCCGCCCGCCAACCAGCATCCCAATTGCGATTAAGATCCACACCATTCTCGTTCACTCGCCCATCTGGACCATGTGTGCGCGCCTCACCGTCCGGGTTGAGCGAAGGTAAGATATACAAAGTCACTTGGTCGGGGATGGTTGCCGGGTATTTACGCAGATAAGCGATTAACTGTTCAGCCAGGGCGATCGTGTTCCACTCTGCACCGCCGTGGATTCCCGCCACGATCATGCGTTCAACTGGTCCAGAGCCAAAACGGTGCACCCAGATATTGCGTCCCGCGACCGATTTCCCGATGGAGATGGGCCAATCTGAAAACGGTGTGAGTGAGGGAACAGGTGAGGGTAAAAACTCTGCAATCTCTGGTGTGGCCAGGATTTCTTCTAACAAGATCGATTCTGTGGCCATCGGGTCGTAGAGATATACCAGAGCGTCCGTGGGCAACGGGGTCACAGCCGACAGGCCAGCGAATTGAGTCTCGAACGCCTGAACATCCGCTTGTCCTGTCACGGAGGTAGATGGAAGCATTCCAGGATCAAGATGTGCAGGGGGTTCTGAGGTAGACTGCGCCTGTCCCGCTAGGGCATCTATCGGGAGCAAACCCTGAGCTTCAATAACCAACACCAGCAAGCCCAGCAACAGCGCCGCTCCCAACGCCAGCGTACCCAGGAATGCTAGAATGCCGGTCTGTGGAGCGCTGAGGGACTTGCCGCCGTGGCGAGGCATCTCGTAACAGCCTTGTCTCTATTCGCCCTTGAGGTAGATCCCGGTTGGATCCAGCTCTTCCCTTAGAATATGTAATTCCTCGACGGTGGGCGATTGAGTAGTACGCAGGTCCGAAGACACCTTTAAATCCCAGCCAGTGTTAGCTTTTGCCTGCTCGACTGTCTTACCAGGATGCACAGCGGTCAGGATCAGCTCTCCCGTCTGGTCAGGTTCCAGAATCCCCAGGTCAGTGACCACTGCCAGAGGGCCACCGCCCCGTAAACCAAGCGCTTTTCGCTCGTCCCCGCCACTCAAAAAACCTGCTGAGGTGCGGAAGTCAACCTTCTCTGGAAAACGGCGCTTCTGGTGAGGGGTCATGATGTAGCAGCGATTAGCCCAGGCAGCGATTTCCTTTGAACCGCCCGAACCAGGCAGGCGGACCTTGGGATGTTGATAATCGCCTATCACGGTGGCGTTGATATTGCCAAAGCGGTCAATCTGCGCACCGCCCATGAAGCCCACATCCACGTTGCCGCGCTGCAAGTAGAGGGCAAAGATATCATACATACTGCATACCCCGGTGGCGCCACTTACCAGAGTCGGGTCGCCAATGGAGAGCGGCAGCCGGGCGGGTTGTGCGCCAATCACCCCGGCCTCGTAAATCATCAAGAGGTTGGGAGCATGTGTGCGACGGGCCAGGTTGCAAGCCAGGTTGGGCAATCCAACACCCACAAACACCACATCGCCATCTCGCAGCAGCCTGGCCGAATTGATGGTCATAAGTTCAGGAGAAGAGTAGCTGAGTTGTTGTTCCATAAGTGGTTAGGTCTTTCTACAGTTTAGTAAATCATGTCAGTCATAATACTACGAATTATAAGATATGCGCGCCATTGCGCGGATCCACTCTATGCTTATGCGGTCTCAATTTTTGAAAAACGCATCTATTGTATCGTAAACCTGCAGCGGTTTCTCCAACGGCACCAGATGAGAGGCTTCCGGTAGAGTGACCACCTGCGCCTGAGGCAGGCAGCGCTGCACCAGGCGGCCCGTCTCCACCCAGAAGGTATTCGTCTCAGAACCGCGGATGATGAGCAACGGCGGTTTCAGGGTAGGTAATTTTCGCCACAACTCTAAATCGGCTAACAGTCCGGTGACATAGATGCGCGCCTCCCATTGGGGCGGATATGCCAGTTCCACCTGCCCATCGGTGCATGAGTGGGCCAGCGCCTCCACGTAATCCTGCAAGCCTTCATCGGAAATTTTGCTGAAGACTGCTTTCCTTCTGTAATTATCAAACATCGCCTGGCGGCTCTCGAATACCATACGACGCCGCTTAGCGCCTCGCACTAATGGATGCAGGATTTCTGCCAGCCCCAGATAATAAACCAGCCGCCAGAAATGGATCATGCGAGGCGGAAACAACACCGGGTCAATCAGCACCAATCGCGAGAAGCGCTCGGGCTGGCGCAAAGCCAGACGCAAAGTTGTCACGCCCCCCACGGAATGGCCAATGCCAACCAGATGATTGAGATGATGGTCGTCCAGGAATTGCGTCAAATCATCCGCCAGCAGGCGCCAATCCAGTAATGCCTGCGGGTCAGATCCAGGCCATAAAGGGCGCAAGTGCATTGCCACAACCTGGCTTTTTTGGCTCAGCAATGTCAGCAGGTTTCGATAAGCCAGCGGTGGATAGCCATTGGCGTGCAAAAAATGACACCAGACTTCACCACTGCCTACTGCATTAAAAGGGATATCCATAGACCGGCGTTCAGTTTCCTTCGTCAAAGATAATCTCGGATTCTGGCGCAGGCGGCGGAACCGGTCTGCGCCAGATTTTATAGATGCTGAGGCCCAGAATGATGAAGCCTGCCGGGGTCGCCAGGGCATATACCAGCCAGCCTGTGAACAAACGGATCTGTATATGAGCAGCTAAAGCATAGAAGGCGCTGGCTACCAGCGGCGCGGCCAGCAAGATCAGATATTGAATGGGAGGTATCTTTCCGGCTATTTCGGAGAAGATACTGACCCCGCGCTCACACTGCCGGTTGCGCTGGAGAGTGAAATATAACCCTGCCATCAGGGGAGGCAGTACCAGGACAGCCCAAATCCGCTCCGGCACAACCTCTAAGAAAAAAATGAGCGCCAGAAACGCCAGGGAGAGAATTGCTATCCAGTTGGGGAATTCGAGCGGAGTGATCTGCAGCGCCCAATTACACAAGACATAACTGGCTACTAACAGCAGAGTGGATATGGATACAAAAACAGCAAAACTATTCACGGAAGCGATATGACCAGGTTCTTCCACCCACCAAAAAATCGACCAAATCCCCAAAAACAGCCCCAACCCACACGATGCAAGGAAGGTGTACCAGGGGCGATTTGCCAACAGCACGCGGCGCAGTCCATACCAACCCAGCATCACCGAGATGGCGGCATGCCAGGCAAGGCCGGTCCAGGAGATCTGCAGAGGGAAAACATCGTACATTGTCTGAACAATCACGCCCTCAGTCAGCCATCCAAACATGGCCCCACATAAGAACAAGGCCCAGAGACTGCGAACGCGAAAATGTGCCACCGCAGCCAGCAATACCACACCCAGCAAGGAATACACCAGCCAGGTGATCAGCCAGTTAACCAACGAATCTTCAGGCCTGGGACGGCTCCAGAACATCAATTCGGAGAAATACACAAGCAGATAACCATTCGCCAGAATCAGAACAAGATTTCGAATGCGGCGCATACTTGCTTCAACATATCATTAATACAAACCGTAGTCGACCGTCATGCTGGGCCGGCTGTCAACCGCCAAACGGGCGTGCGTTTCTGAACCTAGCTTTTGCCAGTATTCATCCCGGTCATTCACCCCGTAGACCCACTCGTCCAGCCAGGCTTTAACGGCCTCGGGACTGGCGCTGATCTTATCCCATTCAAGGTAGAATTGATTATCGCGATCATAGTAGCCCTGGGTATACGACGGATGGCTGCAGTAAGGCACATGGCAGACTGCATCAACCACCAGTCCTGGGATCAGGGTGCGGTTAGGATCGGAACGAATGATCGCTTCATCCACGATTTCTTCTGCAGTCAGGATCACCCTCCGGGCAGCAAAAGCAGCCTCTTTTTGTTCACCAATAATGCCCCATATCTGGGCATTGCCATCGGCGTCGGCGCGCTGCACATGCACAATCGCCACATCCGGCGTCAGGGCTGGCACCACAACCACTGGTTTACCTGTGTAAGGATCAACGACCGTGCGATAGAGCGGATTGGCTTTTTCCAGGTCGTCAGCGCCGGTCAGATTCATTGGCATGAAAGGCAGCCCTGTTGCGCCTGCCTGCAAACGTGTGATCATAGCAAAGTGGGAATATTCTTCCCATTCCAACCGGCCAGCCTCCAGTTCAGCGCGCACATAGCGCAGTGAACCTACACCTGGGTTGCCCATGTAGGAGAAAATTACTTTACGGGCGCAGCCTGCCGCCACCATCTGATCATAGATCAGATCAGGGGTGGCCCGTGCCAGCACCAGATTTTTGCGAGCCTGGCGGATAATTTCATGCCCGGCGGCAAATGGGATCAGGTGAGTGAATCCCGCTGCGTACAACATATCACCGTCGTGGACATATTGATTAACTGCTTCGGAAAGAGAAATAAGTTTGGTCATAGGTTTCTGAAATATGAAATCTGTTAATAAGCAGGGGGCAAGCAGATCATCAGCTATCAAAGCAGGAGGGTAAGGGCATGATTTTCTTCCCTCACCCTCCCATCTGATCAATCGCCAGATGATATGACTGAACTTCTATCAGTCAATCAAGGTGCGGATCTGCTCGTGCAGGTAGAGCTGCAGATAGTAGTGACCGCCAGCATTCTTGCCAGAGGAGCCCGAGCCTTTCCAACCACCAAAGGGTTGGAAGCCGGGCCATGCGCCAGTAGTGGCGCCTTGTGGCCTGTTGGCATAGGTCACACCCGCTTCGATATTCTGGAAGAACCATTGAGCCTCTTCCCGGCTGCCGTAGAAGCCTGCTGTCAGTCCATATTCGACATCATTCGCGTGGCGCATGGCTTCTTCCAGGCTGTCCACCTTCCCAATCGTTGTAATGGGCAGGAACATCTCATATTTCCACAAGCGGTGATCGTAAGGTAAATCTGCCACCAGGGTAGGAGCGCAGAAGTAGCCTTTACCAAACGCACCCTCAGTGAACACCTTGCCGCCAGTGAGCATCCTGCCTGCCTGGGTCAGTTCAGCGCAGAAGTCCTGGTAATCCTTGTATGAGCTGGCATTCACCACAGGTCCAAGCCAGACCTGGCGATCAGTAGGATCGCCGATCAAAATCTTATTGGTCAAGTTCACCAGACGATCTACCAGTTCATCGTAGACTGGCGCCTCAATGAACACCCGTGAGCAAGCTGAGCATTTCTGCCCTTGCAAACCGAAAGCCGAGCGCATGATTCCAATCGCAGCACGCTCCAGGTCGGCGTGACGTGAAACGATGGCAGGGTTCTTACCGCCCAGTTCGAGAACCGCAGGGCGCACCCAACGCCCACTGGCATAGTCGCGGAAGATTTGCATACCGACATCATGCGAGCCAGTGAAGGTTACGCCATTCACCTCGGGACTCTCAATCAAGGCCTGTCCGATCGTGCGTCCAGGACCGGTGACAAAGTTCATAACTCCATCTGGCAGCCCGGCATCGCGGAAGCACTCCGCCAGCAGGCGAACAATCCAGGGTGTATCAGTGGCGGGTTTCATCACAAGAGTGTTACCAGTCACCAGGGCTGCACCCGCTGGACCACCAGTTAGGGCAAAGGGGAAATTGAAGGGGCTGATAACCAGCCAGACGCCATAAGGACGTAAAATGGAAACATTGGTGGCATTATAGCCAACCAATGGGTCCTTGCCCATCTCAACGATGAAGCCATTGTTCTTTTCCATCTGATAGCAGGCGTAGCGGATCAGGTCTGCAGTTTCGGCAACATCGCCCAGCGATTCCATGCGATTCTTGCCAACTTCGAAGGCCATAGCCGCCCCAAGCTCATAGATGCGCTCATCGATCAAATCTGCAGCCTTGCGCAGCAGTTCCACACGGCGCTGCCAGGGCATGCCGCTCCAAACCGGGAAGGCTTTGCGGGCAGCAGCCAGGGCGGCCTGTGCATGGGTGGGGTTGCCTTTCTGCATTACGGCCAGAACCCAGTCCGTATTGATTGGTGAACGATCCTCGAATTTCTCCTCGGCAAAAACATCTTTGCCATCAATGATCATGCCATACTCTCTCCCCATGTTGGCTTTCAGGTGAGCCAGGGCTGCATCGAATTGCGTGTGCAGTTCCTCAGGGGGATTAAACATGGTTGCGTAAGTGAGTTTGAATTTTTCAGCCATACTATTTCTCCTAAAAGTGTTGAAAGGTTTTCTCCCAGAAGCGTATCAACGGAAAGATTTTTCTATATATAGTATAGCCGATGATTTCGCCGAAGTCATCAGACAGTCGTATGCTTCTTGGCATGACAGATATCCATGATTCTGCCCATGGATATCGAGTTCAATCCAACATCGAAGCTATGGATCGCGGACGCAGCGCAGGCCAGCATATGTAGCGGCATTGGCGGGACTATTACGCCCACGAAAAGAGGCGTGCAGATAATATGCACTGTAGCTCCAGCCGCCGCCACGTAGAACTCGCTCAACACCATAAGCTGGCCCCAGCGGGTTGTTCATGGGCGAAACCTGGTAATAGGTATCCAGATACCAATCCGCCACCCATTCCCATACATTGCCAGCCATATCTAATAATCCATAGGGACTGGCCCCCAGTGGGTATGCACCTACTGGAGAAGTATCCTCATAACCGTCATCAAATTCCGGATTCGCCCAGGCAAGCGCACAATTCCGGTCACAAAAATTCCCCCGGATATCTTCAAACTGGTTTCCCCAGGGGAAACGGCGACCATCGCTGCCACGCGCGGCTTTTTCCCATTCAGCTTCGGTGGGCAAGCGCCCACCGCGCCACTGGCAGTACGTGACAGCCTGATCCCATGTAACGTGAATAACCGGATAATGATCATATTCGGGATCGCCATAGTAGCTGGCGCGGGAGTAAGATGTGAGTTTTGAGGGCAGTGTACACACGCCCGTTTTCACACACAGGTCATACATAGCATTCGTCACCTCGGTCAGATCGATGTAAAAATCTGCCAGGGTAACTGTATGCAGCGGCTGCTCATCCTCGAACATGCTGCGCTCACAAGTGCCGGTGATGCGGAAGCCTTCGCACTCCGCCACACCCAGATCGGGATCGCCACCCATGAGAAACGGTCCAGCCGGGATCAGCACCATCTTCCCCCCTCGCCCATCGGTCAGGCTGGCTGGCAAACTGGTGGGCGATTGCAGAGGCGCTGGTGTAGGACTGGGATCAGGGCTCGCCGTTGCTGTCCGGGTAGGACGCACGATTGCCAGCTGTGTTGGAGTGGGAGGTGTGATTCCCAATCCCGCAGGATCAGGGTTTCCTGAGGGCAGCAACTCTTGTGCTACCAGGAATAATCCCACGATGCCCAGCAGCAATACCATCCCAAGAACAGCCATTGAACCCAGCCAGCTCCATGATAAAGGAGTTTTTCTAGCTTGAAATAATCTAAACCTGTTGGATTGCTCGCCCGTTCGGGCATGCGATTCGCCTACAGGCGCAGGAAGGTCGCTAGATTCTGTTGGTTCAACAGGTGGAAGGTTATCAGAGAGTTTTTCGGTCTTCCTCTGCTGAGGTGCATCCTGCTGCCTTTGTACACACTCAGCCAGGACCTGGCGGAATTCTGCCACATTCGACCAGCGCTGCTCGCGTTCCAATTGCATTGCCCGCTCGATGGCGGCGCTGACTCCAGGCGAAATCGCTGGGTTCAGCAGGCAGGCAGGCACAGGCGGGGGAGCGGTGCGAGTCATCACATCCACGCTATCGGGAGGCAAGATACCGGTCAAAAGATGGTAGAGTGTCGCCCCGAGGGCATAGATATCGCTGCGAGCATCTGTGGCGCCACGCCCATACTGCTCGGGCGGCGAATAACCCGGTGTAACCGCCCGCGCTCCTACCGTGGTGCGAACATCTGGATGGTAAAGCTTAGCAATGCCAAAATCCACCAAAATAGCGGTTACATGCACCAGCTCAGCCACGTCCTGTGCGCTAAAACTGACAACACCCGGAACCATTTTTTCTGAAGGTGCAATCTTTATATTGGCGGGTTTGATATCGCGGTGAATGATCGGCGGTTTCTGGTTATGCAAATATTCCAATGCTTCGCAGACCTGGATGATGATCGGCAAAACACGGTCTTCTGCCAGCGAGCCGCCTTGCCTTTGCAACACCTGGCCCAAATCTTCCCCCTCAATATATTCCATTACCAGGTAGGCATAACTTGTCTCTTCGTTTTGGCCGGTAATCGTGAAGGCGTCAAATACATGTGGCAGGTGTGGGTGTGACAGCCCAGCCAGGATGTGCGCTTCATGCTGGAACTGCCTTGCAGAGGCTTCGGACGTCTCCCGGTTCTCTTTTATGGCGCAGAATCTCAGCAGGCGCATATCCCAGGCGCGATAGACGGCGCCAAACCCACCCTGTCCAAGCAAACGGGCAATGCGATAACGATCATTAATAATCTGACTTATAGCTAGCGGCATAATGTAAACAGGAGAGCAATTGAGATATAAAGATTGTAAAGTCGAGAGAACTGATTGTCAAGTCAGGTGGTTATCCTGCTTGAACCCAACAGATCATGAACGATTACAAATTATTAACGACCAGATAAAATGCCGTTAAACGACAGGCTTTAGAATCAAATTATGAACATATTAGTAACCAATGATGATGGAATAACTGCTCCTGGGCTTTTGGCTCTGGCACAGCAGATGAGTAGTTTAGGCAAAGTTAACATCCTTGCTCCAGACCGAAATTGGTCTGCCTCTGGTCATGTCAAGACATTGGATCGACCCTTGCGGGTCAAACAAGTACGCCTGTCTGAAAACACATTGGGCTGGGCCAGTGACGGCGCTCCTTCGGACTGCGTTGCTTTAGCGATCTGCGGCTTTATCGAAGAGAAAATCGACCTGGTTGTCTCAGGCATCAACCCATACGCCAATCTTGGGCACGATGTTACCTACTCGGGTACTGTCACTGCGGCAATGGAGGCAACAATATGGGGCATTCCTGCAATCGCAGTATCGCTCGACTCTCCTGATAATTTTGACGGCACGGCAGATTATCAACCCGCAGCGCGTATGGCTCGCCAGGTTGCGCAAGCAGTAATGCGGTATGGTCTGCCCCATCAGGTTTTATTGAACATCAATGTGCCCTTCTTACCTGAAGAAAAGATGCGCGGTATGCAGATAACCCGGCAGGGTTTACGAGTATATCACGACAGACTCGACCACCGGCTTGACCCGCGCGGCCGCCCTTATTATTGGACAGCAGGAGATCTGCCCACGGGCATCCCTGAGCGCGGCACCGATATTGGAGCGCTGGCAGAGGGGTTTGTTTCAATCACTCCTATCCAACTCGATCTTACCGCATACCATGCTTTTCCCGACATCCAAAGTTGGAGTTGGGAAGAGCAAGAGACTCAGCTGCCAATAACAGAAGCAATCGAAGAGACAAGCGTATCATCCCCTATACTCTAACAGGAGCTTTCATCCATCTTCGCGCGCGAAAGGGGTAAAATATTCTCACCCCTACCCTTTTTGGAGCGTGAACATGGATTCTTTCTTCGATCGCTTGCACCTGAATTACAAACCCAGAGCCAATCCGCAATCCACAATTTCCTATCAGAACGCTCGTTTCACCGTGCTGACAGAACGGCTTCTGCGGCTGGAATGGTCTCCACAAGGCCAATTCGAGGATCGCGGCAGCTATGCCTTTCCCAATCGCTTTGGTAAAGAACCAGAATTCAGAGTACAGCTGCCTGGCGAAGCAGTCCCCTCATCCCACGACCAACTGATCATCCAGACGCCTTGCCTCGAACTGCGCTACCTGGTTAGCACAGGTCCTTTCGAGCCAAACAATTTGGAGATTGAACTCTTGCACAGCCCCACTCCAGACGAACCAGCGCCGATCTGGCGTCCAGGGTTGATCGATCTTCATAACCTGCGGGGGGCTCGCCGCACTCTGGATGGCTGCATCGGCGATGCAGCCCTGGAAGAAGGTTTAAACTCGCCTTCGGGTTGGGCGTTATTCGACGACAGCAAAACAATGCTTTTCGACCCTGATGGCTGGGTGACCAGGCGCACTGATTCAGCTTCACAAGACTGGTATTTTTTCGCCTACGGGCGCGATTACAAGACCGCCCTGGCAGAGTACATTCAGTTTGGTGGGCGCACCCCGTTAATCCCGCGCTTTGCCTTAGGGGCATGGTGGTCACGCTACTGGGCTTATTCTGCCCAGGATTTAATGAACCTGGTAAACGAATTCGAGACCCATCAGGTCCCATTGGACGTGCTGGTGGTGGACATGGACTGGCACACCCCTCACGCCTGGACTGGATATACCTGGAACCGCGATCTGTTCCCCGACCCAGCTGGTTTCTTGAAATGGGTGCACGCTAAAGGCCTGCACACCACGCTGAACCTGCACCCGGCGCAAGGTGTGCAGGCGTTCGAGCAAGTGTACCCCCAGTTTGCTCGCGCGATGGGGGTTGATCCTGCCGGTGGTCAAGCAATACCATTTCGCATCCAGGACCGGCGATTCGCTCAAAACTACTTCGAGTTAATTCACCATCCCATGGAAGAAGAAGGCGTGGATTTTTGGTGGATGGACTGGCAGCAAGGTCAGGCCAGCGAATGGCAAGGCATGGATCCGCTGCCCTGGCTGAACCACCTGCATTTCATCGACTCAGGACGAAGCAGCAAACGACCCATGCTTTACAGCCGATGGGGCGGTCTGGGCAATCACCGCTACCCCATTGGCTTCTCAGGGGATACGATTGTCGGCTGGTCTGCCTTGCAGTTCCAACCCTATATGACCGCAGCGGGGGGAAATGTGGCCTTTAGCTGGTGGAGCCATGATATCGGTGGACATATGGGCGGCGCGACTGAGCCAGAGCTATACACGCGCTGGGTGCAGTTTGGCGCGCTCAGCCCCTGCCTGCGCCTGCACGCCACCAAGGACCCACGGACTGAGCGCCGGCCCTGGGCATTCCCTGAGCCAGCTTTCCTGGCTTCCAGGGCTGCCTTCCAATTGCGCTACAGGCTGATCCCCTACCTGTACACTCTGGCTCGCATGGCATACGACAGTGGGCTGGCGCCCTGCTACCCGATATATTTCGATTATCCGAACGAGGATTCCGCCTACCTGGCCCGCTACCAGTATTTCTTTGGCAGCCAGGTGATCGCCGCGCCGGTGGTATTCCCGGCAGACCCATGCACAGGTCTCGCCCTTGTGGATCTATGGATTCCGCCGGGAGAGTGGATCGAGTTCACCACCCTGGAAACCTTCCAGGGGCCTCGCTGGATGCGCCGCTTCGCCAGCCTGGAAGATATCCCCATGCTGGTCAAAGCGGGAGCTGTCCTGCCCCTGGGAACAGGTTTTGCACCCAGCGCTGAAACTCACCTGACATCTGGCACCAGTCAGTCCCTGATCAGGGATCACCTGACCCTGGAAATATTCCCCGGCCATTCGGGCAGCTTTCGGATATACGAAGATGATGGCGAGAGTCCAGCCTATCTACAGGGAGAATGTGAATGGACACAGGTTGATTCTCTGATGCCCGATCCCAATACATGGCAGGTAAAAATTAGCCCGGTGGAGGGGTTCTGCTCCTGCCTGCCTACAGAACGGGCCTGGGAGGTACATCTGAACGGCAGTTCGCGGCCCGAATCAATCCGGATAAACGGAGAACCTTACGAACATTGGACATATGATCCCGTCAGGCTGCTCACCAGCCTGCATCTGCCCAAAATGGATAAGCATCGGCCAATCCATATTGAAGCAGTCTCTACCAGTGACCTATCCGCTCTTGGCGATATGCATAACCAGACGCTGCTGCAAGCTGACCTGCGGCGGCTACTGGGCCCCCTGGTCGAGAAACTCGATGCGACTGCTTTGCAGAATCCTCCTATCCCGAAAAACGAAACCGATCGCACCCGCTACCAGGCAGCCCTGGAGCGCCTCGGTGGGCCCTTCATACGCGTCATTCCTTACACCACCCCCGAAGAGGCAGGTCTGACTCTGGGCAGAGTGATCACCGGTACATCAGAAGTTCCCTTTGACCTGCAAGTCACTTTCGCCCTGCAGAGAGTGGGCACAAACAAGCCATCCCAAGATATAAAAACCCAGCTGGAGAATGTAAACCAGGCGATCCTGGAAGCGCCATTTCGCTTCGAGGGTGACTTGCACACCATGCGCTGGGAAGCTGATATCCAGATCACACCCCACCTCACCGAAAACAGTCAGATCGCCCGTGTGTGGCAAGCCATCGGGCCGCTGCGGTATCGCTACCAGAGCGAAATCCACTTCCCCACACTTTCGGCCTGGCAGGTGATATTCTACCAACCCCAAGAAGAGGAGCTAGCCCTTCAGCAAGTGTTGAACGAAAAGGGGCAGATCAACCCATCCCTGCTCTGGCAGTCCTTTACCGCCCTGGATGATGACCTCCCCAGTCTGACGCAGCCTTATGGCGTCTTTTTGTGGCGGCGCCTTGGGCTGGCAGCTGAGAGTGGGGCGTCTCCAGCCGCTTACCTGGCCACAAAGATCGAGAGTCAGAATGATCACACGGCCAGCCTGGTCTACCTGAGTGGGGGGAATACGGTGATTTATATAAATGGGGAACAAGTGGAAGGCGTGACAGTAGCAGCAAACTCTCTGGTCGGCGCACTGGATATTTTTGACTGGGTGGGACCCATCCAGATGCTGTCCCTGGATCTGAGGAAGGGAGAAAACACCTTGCTGATACATACCCAACCCAAAGAGGAGCAGCCAGAACGGTGGCTGTTCGGCGCGGCACTAATGGGCTAGGGGCGAAAACAAGATCAAAGCTAAGGTATATCGGTAACCTGTTTATTTTTTACCTGGGAGCACTGCTTGAAACGTTCTTCGTCGCCTTACCTATCTACGTCGCCCGCCAGACAACTAAGCCTTTCAAATATTCACCCTCGGGAAAATTGAGCGCCACGGGATGATCGGCATCCTGGTGCAGGCGCTCAACGATGCGTGCGTCTACGCCCGCGTCCAGGGCTGCGCCCGCCACGATTTTCTGGAACAGGTCTGGACTGATTCCCCCCGAGCAGGAGAAAGTGAATAAAAACCCGCCTGGACGGAGCAGTTTGAGCGCCAGCAGATTAATATCCTTGTAGCCACGGGAGGCCTTTTCGGCCTGCGCGGCAGTGGGAGCAAACTTTGGAGGATCCAGGACGATCAAGTCATAACTGCGTCCACGATCGCGAAAGCCGCGCAATGCATTGAACACATCCGCTTCGATGAATTCTACCCGCTCAACTGGTAGGTTATTCTGAGCCAGGTTTTCGGATGCAAGTTCCAGAGCCGCCCTGGATGAGTCCAGGATAATGACCGAACTGGCCCCTCCGGCAAGGGCGTTTACAGAAAACCCACCACTGTAAGCAAAACAGTCCAGCACATCTTTGTCCAGGGCAATCTGGCGCACCCGCAGGCGGTTTGTGCGCTGATCGAGATAAAAACCGGTCTTGTGACCGCTGCGCACATCCACCCAAAAACTCAGTCCGTTTTCGTGGATCAACACCCGCTCCGGCGGTTCCCCTCCCCTCAGCGCACCAACTCGATCGGCCAGCCCTTCCAGTTGGCGCACATCCACATCTGAGCGTTCATACACCTGCCCAATCCCGGTGAGCTTCACCAGTAAGTCAACCAGAGTCTCGCGCCACAATTCTGGACCGCTGCTCAGGCACTGCATCACTAATAAGTCCCCATAGCGATCAACGATAAGCCCGGGCAGCCCATCTGATTCGCCATGCACCAGGCGCAAAGCTTCCATCTCACCAGCAGAGAAAATCTCATGGCGGAGCTTGAGCGCCTGTTCCAGCCTGAGCTGCAAGAAGCTCTCATCAATCGTGTCTTTTTCCTCAAATGACCAGACCCGCACCCGAATCTGCGAATGTGGGCTGTATGCTCCCCATGCCAGGAATTTTCCCGCCTGATCAACGATCTTAACAGTATCCCCTTGCGCTGGAGCGCCGATCAGTTCTTCGATGGCCCCAGAAAAGACCCACGGATGTCGGCGCAGAACAGATTTTTCCCGCCCAGCTTTGAGACGGATGGTAAACATTTCAATTTACCCCCTTGAGCAATGGATACTATACGAAACCATATTTCACCTCTCCCCAGCCAGACGCCGTAATCCGGCTTCGTCCAGGAAGTGTATGCCTAACTGGCGGGCTTTCTCCAGCTTGGAACCAGGAGCTTCACCCACCACCAGGTAGCTGGTTTTCTTGCTGACAGAGTCGGTGACTTTACCGCCATGTTCCTGGATAAACTCCTTCACACCTTCACGCGATAGAGTCGGCAAAGCACCCGTGACCACAAATGTCAGCCCGAGCAAAGATTGTGTACCTGCCGCTGGCTGTGGGCTTACAGCCACTTTGGGCCAAACACCCGCCTTGTACAGCTTCTCCAACACCAATCGATTGGCTGGTCGAGCGAACCAGTCAACGATGGCCTGGGCGATATTTGGACCAATGCCCTCAATTGTCTGTAAATCTTCCTGGGAGGCGTGAGACAACAAGCCGAGGTCGGTAAAGTAACGGCTCAGGTCAGCCGCCACCACTTCGCCCACCCCGCGGATTCCCAGCGCAGTGATCAGGCGAGGCAGCGGTTGAGAGCGTGAGATTTCGATCGATTGAAGCAAGTTATCTGCTTTTTTCTCAGCAAAACCCTCCAGTTGGAGCAAGGCGTCTTTTTTTAAGGTGTACAGATCAGCAACATCATGCACCAACCCATTAGCAACCAGCTGCTCGACAATCTTGATCCCCAGTCCAACGATATCCATCGCTCCGCGCGAGACAAAATGCTCCAGATTGCGGATCAGTTGGGCCGGACAGGCAGCATTTACACAGTACCAGGCTACTTCGCCTGATAGATTTTCCACTGGTTCTCCACAGGTCGGGCAGGTTTGCGGAGGGAGGAAGGGTTTCTCATCCCCACTGCGCAGCTCTTCCACAGGACCAATAATGTAGGGGATCACCTCGCCCGCGCGTTTCACCCGCACAAGATCGCCGAGGCGAATATCCTTCTCGGCAATGTAATCGAAATTGTGCAGCGTCGCCTGCTTGACAATCACCCCGCCGATATCCACCGGGTCGAGCATGGCATATGGCGTCAACACGCCCGTTCGCCCGACATTTACCCCGATATTAATCAAACGGGTAGTGACTTCCTGGGCAGGGAATTTGAAGGCAATTGCGCCGCGCGGATCTTTGCCCACAAAGCCCAGGTCGGCAGCCAGGCGGAGATCATTAATCTTTATCACAACCCCATCCGCTTCGAAGGGCAGCTCGCTCCTGCGAGCATCCCAGGATTGGCACACCTCCATAACCTGATCCAGGGTGACATGGTGCGAATAATGACGGGTTACCGGGAAGCCTAACGAACGCAGCAGTTCCAATGTCCCGGTTTGAGTGACCGGCAGGTCGCCTTCGCCAGTAATGATGGAATACACCAGCAAGTTAAGCGGGCGAGAAGCGGTCAAGCCCGGGTCAAGCTGGCGCAGCGACCCTGCAGCTGTATTGCGTGGGTTGAGATATGTTTTCTCGCCGGCTTCTTCCAGGCGTCGATTCAGGTCATCAAAATCCTGGATATTGATAAAAACTTCACCGCGCACGACCAGATAAGGCGGCGGCTGCGGTCCATGGGGATCGACCGGCAGGCGCAGCGGCAGAGAACGCACCGTGCGCAGGTTAGTGGTGACATCTTCGCCAACTTCACCATCGCCGCGCGTGGCGCCCTGGACAAACTGCCCAGTGCGGTAATGCAGCACGACCGATAATCCATCAATTTTTGGCTCTACAACATAATCGGTATTCGCCACGCGATCATCTACTTTGACCACCCGCTCATACCATAAACGCACATCCTGAACGCCAAAGGCGTTCGCCAGGCTGAGGATCGGCGCAGGATGGCGCACCTTGACGAACCTCTCTGCTGGCTGGCTGCCAACCCGTTGGGTGGGCGAATCGGGAGTGACCCACTCCGGATATTCTGCTTCGATCTGGCGCAGTTCCGCCAATAAACGGTCGAATTCGTAGTCGCTGATCACTGGCGCGTCCAGTACATGATAGCGATAGTTATGAAAATGGATCTCGCGACGCAGCGTCTGCAACCGTTCAGCCAAAGCCTGTTCTTGATTCGCCATTGAAATACCCTTTCTCGACAAGATCATGCAGCAGAATGTTCATCTGTTTCAGGCGCGTGGATGGAATGGCAGACCTCACTCTCAGCAAAATTCACCGCCGCAAGCACAACCAGAACGATCCACACCAGAACAGCCAGAAGCAGATGCATCAGCTGCATCCAAACCGGAGCCTGGAGGATCGAATTCACCAGACCAGCAACCATTTCCGCCAGGATCAAACCTGCAAGGATCTTGGACAGGCGGTGGATCAGTGGGTTGGAGCGAAACAAGCTGACCAGGGTGATGGTAAACAGCACAAAAACACTGACCAGAATCGCCGCCAGCGGGTGCCAGGCTCCCAGGTCGGGAGAGGCAAGCGCATCGCCCATCGCGTTTAGCACCCCGCCAACACCTACCAGGATCAGGCCCAGCAGAGCAAATCCAAACAGCCAGGCGCCTACACCATGGCCCTTTAGATGCAGCGGATCACCGCCCGCAGCCCAGCGCGCGGTCAAAGCAAGTCCCGCCAGCAGCAGGAACGATAGTATCAGGTGCAGCACCTGAACGATCCCGCGGCCCAGAGAAGCCTCCTGCACAGCTTCACCAGACAGAGCTAACAAGGCCCCCAACAGCGCCTCCAAGACGATGAGCAACATGGCGGACATGGCTCCCAGGCGGGCGGGGTGTCCGGCAGGGAAAGCGCGCCATGTCCACAGCAGTAATATCAGCGCCAGGAACAAGACCAGCCCACTGCCCAGCCAATGGATATACGCAATCAGCGTTTCGGAGGATGATAAAGAGGGGAGCAGCGCGCCATTGCATAGAGGCCATTGGCCCCCACAACCTGCTGCAGAGCCTGTCGCCCCCATATACGCCCCCCACAGAATGAGCAGCACAGAAAAGACGATCACAACCCAGGTGTAACTGGCTAACTTTGATGACTTCATTCGAACATACTCCTCTGCACTGGTAGTTAAACTCCTTCAAAGGCATTCCAGCCAGTTAAATGTAGAATCAATTTCAACACTGCTAAAAATCCGGCTATAATAAGAGAGGTACTCTCGGGAAGCCATCCAAGCTGGATAAAAGGCCTCGTTCCAGTCTGCATAGCTGAAACCCATCTTACCGGATACCAGTCTACATCTGAGATAGGGAGCATCATGCCTTATTCTAACATCATTATCTATGGTACGGACTGGTGTTCAGACTGCATTCGGGCGCGCAGTTTTTTCAATAAACATCGCATTCTCTATACCTGGGTGAATATCGATCGCGACCTCAAAGCTGAGCAGTTTGTTTTGCAAGTGAACAACAGTATCCGCAGTGTGCCAACAATTATCTTTAACGACGGTACAATCCTGGTAGAACCATCCAACACTCAGCTAGCCAATAGACTTGGGATCAGCCAATAAAACCTTAACAACCGAAAGCATGGATAAGAAAAGTAATGACTGAAAAAGTGCTCGTTGTCGAAGATGAGCCCTCCCTTCAAGAGACACTGGCGTATAACTTGAGCAGGCAGGGTTATAAAGTTGAGATTGCCGCCGATGGGCAGACCGCCCTGAATATGGCGCGTGAAATTCACCCCGATCTGATCGTGCTGGATATCATGCTGCCAATCCTGGATGGTTACGAAGTGTGTCGCATTCTGCGACAGGAAATGAATGTACCGATCCTGATGCTTACTGCTCGAGATGATGAAATTGACCGGGTGATTGGTCTGGAAATGGGCGCTGACGATTACATCACCAAACCCTTCAGCATGCGTGAGTTCCTGGCACGCGTGAAAGCCCACTTACGCCGGGTGCGCTTGATCCGCGAGGAAGTGGACTCGGAAACCGCCCTGGTGCGCGAGACCATCCGGTTCGGCAATCTTACCCTGGATCTTACTCGCCGCGAGGTACTTATCGATGGCAAGCCGATCGCGATGAAACCAAAAGAGTTCGACCTGCTGCTGTATATTGCACGTCACCGCGGCCAGGTGCTCTCGCGCCAGCTGATTCTGGAAAGGGTGTGGGGATGGGAATTTATCGGAGGCAGCCGCACTGTGGATGTGCACATACGCTGGCTGCGCGAGAAAATCGAACCCGATCCGCAAAACCCCACCCGCATCATCACCGTACGCAGCGCAGGTTACCGCTTCGAGGGCTGATGTTACGCAGTATTCGCTGGCGCATTGGTCTATCCTACGCTCTGCTGATACTGGCGTCTATTGCTGGTTTAGGGGTTTATCTCTCTAATTTTGTACGCCAAAACTACCTGAGTAATCTTGAAGCGCAGCTCACTTCAGAAGTGCTGTTAGCCAGCGAGATCGTCCAAGATCAAATCCTATCTGGGGCAACTGCTGAGGAACTTGACATCCTGGCCCAACGCTGGGCAGAGAAACTTGGGGCGCGCTTGACGATTATTGCCGCCGACGGGATTGTAATCGGGGAATCAGATGAAGATCGTCTCCAGATGGATAATCATCTCACCCGCCCAGAAATTGTTCAAGCCGAGCAAGATGGCAAAGGCATCAGCACACGTTACAGCCGCACCGTGGGCGATTATCTGATGTATGTGGCTGTTCCGGTAAAATCGGACATCGCTACAATTGCCTTTGTTCGAATTGCCTTACCCCTCGGACACGTGGAAGACCAAATCAGTTCCTTGCAACGGACCTTACTCACCGCGACCCTGCTGATCATCCTGGCAGCGATATTACTGGCATTTATCCTGACCAGATTTAGCCTGCAGCCTCTGCGAGACCTGACCTTTGCCGCTACCCAGATAGCCACCGGTAAGCTCGACGCAGTCAGGCTGGGCTCTCCCCTGACACACATCCCCAATGATGAAATTAATCAGCTAACCGCCTCTTTCAAAAATATGGCTGTTCAGCTAAAAACCCAGCTCGAAGCGCTCGAAACAGAACGCAGCAAGATGGCTGCAGTCTTAAGGGTGATGAGCGACGGGGTAATGATTGTGGATAACGAAGGAATGGTGCGTCTGATGAACCCGGCAGCGGAAGCGATTTTCGATATTCGCCTGGGAGAAGCAACAGGCCATTCGGTTGCCGAAGTGCTGCGCCATCACCAGCTTTTCGAGCTTTGGCAGCGCTGCCATGAGCTGGACTCTGTCCAAACTGCTACTGTTGATTTGGCGCCACGCCATCTCCATCTGCAGGTAACCGCCACCCCGCTGGATTCTTCCCTGCCGGGTTATATTCTGCTGCTGTTCCAAAATCTGACTCGTTTACGCCGCCTGGAAACAATACGCCAGGACTTCATCAGCAATATCTCCCATGAGCTGCGTACACCACTGGCTTCGCTGAAAGCCCTGACCGAGACACTATCTGAAAGCGCATTGGAGGATCCTCCTGCCGCTCGCCGCTTCCTGCAGCGCATGGAAACTGAGGTGGACTCGCTTAGCCAGATGGTAACTGAGCTGCTCGAGCTCTCCCGGATCGAATCGGGGCGTGTCCCGCTGCAGCTCAGCCCAGTCGTTCCACTAGAGCTGGTACATCAAGCAGTAGAACGTCTGCGACTGCAGGCCGAACGCGTGAATCTAACAGTACAGATCACCTGCCCAGAAGATCTACCTGCGGTTCTGGCGGACGCGAAACGTTTAGAGCAGGTGTTGGTGAATCTGCTGCACAATGCGATAAAATTCACCCCTCCAGGTGGCCGGATAGAGGTACGCGCACGCCAGCAGGAGAACCAGGTGCTGTTTACCATTCAAGATAGCGGGGTAGGCATTCCTGCCATCGATCTGCCGCGCATCTTCGAACGCTTCTATAAGGCTGACCGGGCAAGGTCGGGGGGCGGCACCGGGCTGGGATTGGCAATCTCCCGCCACCTGGTGGAGGCGCACGGTGGCAAGATTTGGGCAGAAAGCGTTGAGGGACAAGGCAGCAGCTTCAATTTTTTCATTCCGATGGCTGTCGATGAGCCAAATGACTAACAGGCATATCGACCCTCACCCGTTAATCAACTGTTTACAAAGCATTGACACAACCATAAAATACCATTCCTGATCCGTTAAAAGTCATTCGCTATACTCTCCTCCATGAATACAAAAATTACAATTCTTGAGGAGAATCTAATGTCACGTTATATCAGCAAACTGATCCCGGTGATCTTACTGATCGCCATTCTGCTTTCGGCTTGTGCACAGCCCGCAGCAACGACTGCAGAACCCAAACCCACCGAAGCAACACAACCCACCCAGGCTGCAAAGCCAACCGAAGCAGTAACTCAACCTACTGAAGCTCCAATCCCTACCAAAGAACCAATGAGTGAAGGCATGCTGCCCGAGGTCGATCCATCCGCCCAGAGCGGCAACATCATCATCGCCGGCAGTTCCACCGTCTTCCCACTGGCAGAACGCATGGCCGAGCGTTTCAAGGACGAAGGCTTTACCGATGATAAAGGTCAGATCACTTATGACAGCATCGGCTCCGGCGGCGGTATGGAACGCTTCTGCAAGACCGGTGAGACCGATATCGCTGGCGCCAGCCGCGGGATCAAGGACGAGGAAATTGCCAACTGCCAGGCCATTGGCCGCACCCCCATCGAGTTCCGCGTTGGCACGGACGCCCTGGCTGTGGTCGTCTCCAAGGAAAACACTTTCCTGACCAATGTCACCACCGAACAGCTCGCCCAGATCTTCTCAACCGCTGAAATGTGGTCCGATGTCGATCCTTCCTGGCCTGCTGAACCTATCCTGCGCTTCTCACCAGGCACCGACTCCGGCACCTTTGACTTCTT
>JAFGQI010000052.1 GCA_016935755.1 Anaerolineales bacterium | reverse complement strand
TCCCACAGGTTTTTGTAGAAGGCCGGGTCGTGCTTGTCAGATTTGAGCAGGCGGGGGTTTTGGCCAATGACATCTTCTTTGGCATAGCCAGTGATGGTGGTGAAGGCGGGGTTGACCCATTGGATAGCGCCTTCCCGGTCGGTGATGACGACGGCGTTGGCAGCGGCTTCGAGAGCGGCGCTTTGCAGGCGCAAGGTTTCTTGCAGCTGATATCTCTCGGTGATCTCGCGCACCAGAAAGAGACGGCCAATGAGGCGGCCGCTCGAATCGCGCAGGGGAGAGATGTGGAGATCCAGGGCCAGTTTTTGGCCCATTTCCAGGCGCAGTTCATCCTGGATTTCATCTTCGTCGTAGTACCGCTGGATGATTTCGGGCCAGGCAGCAAACACGTCTTCGGTGCGACGGCCCAGCAGTTCGCTGCGGGTAAGGGGCAGGCCCAATTTTTTAAGCAAGCCGATGAAGCGGATGTTGACGTCGATGATCTGATGCTGTGTGTCTAATACCAACACGCCTTCCATCATATTCTCCACCAGCAGATCGCGGGCGATGGGCGCTAACTGCAGCAGGCGTCCCATAGAGATCGCCCATGCGTAGACCAGGCCGCTCAGCACAAAGGTGATGGGGGTGAGGTCCAGGCTGGCGAAGGGGGCTGCTCCGGCGAGATACAGGCCGTAGGCTGGCCAGGGCAGGATGGTGGCGACGATCAGGCCGGCAGCTTGCGGGTGGTAGAGGTTGGGGCGCTGCCACAAAGATTGGACCAGCGCCGCCGTGCTCAGCACCATGATCAAGCAGTTATAGGCGGCTGCCAGCCAGAACCACCATCCATGCGTATAGACGACAGCCAGCGGTTCGCTGGTGTTGTGGGGCTGTGACAGTGCCTGGGTCCATACCCACTGGTGCAGTTCGTTGGTGAAGGCCAGGATTATGGTAAGCGCGGGGATCAGCCACAACAGGGGGCGTAAACGCGGCTGGAGGCGGTGCATTTGCTGGGTGTACGTCAAGATGAACAGCAGCAGCAGCGGGGCGGTGCTGGCGGCGCCGAGGTAGGTGAAGCGGGCAACGATCAGCCGGGCAGGCAGGGCGACGGTGGCATGTTCCATGGCCGCAAGCAGGCACCAGCCGCTGGCGGCAACGATGAGCAAGAAGAGCGCCCGCCCGCCCGGGCGGCCGTGCCAGCGCCAGGCAGCCGCGGCCAGGATGGCGCCCAGGATAGCCGCCAGGAGCAGGATGAAAACAGGGAATGAGAACTGCCAGGTCATGCTGTAATCAGTGTACAGCAGAAACGGCCGGGCGTCAACGAATTTTGTTTTTTAGGCATGTCTGGGGAGATTCTTTGGGGTGGTTATGGGCGGCGGAGCGGCCCATAACCACCCCGGAAACCCTTTCTCGGAGCCGGCGTGTTTTATGGTATGATGAAATGACCCCAGGCTGGCTGGATGGTCGCTGGCAGCGCAAGCTGTTAGAGGAAAGTCCGCACTCCGTAGAGCACGGTGCCGGGTAACACCCGGGATGGAGTAATCTGTGGGATCGGGCCACAGAAAATAACAGCCCCCTGGCTGGCTGGAACCTCCCTTTGGGAGGGGAGGCGGGCCGGGGAGTGATGGTGAAAAGGTGGTGTAAGAGACCACCGGCGCGGGCAGCAATGTCCGCGGCCAGGCAACCCCCGCCGGGAGCAAGGCCAAGCAGGGACAAACACGACCAGGGGTCGTGCGGAGGCTGCTCGCCTTCGGGCGGTGGGCGCAGCGTGCTGCGTTCACTGCCATAGTTCCGGGTCGGCCGCTAGAGGCCTGCGGAGACGCAGGTCCCAGAGAGATGATCATCGGCGCAGGTTCGCCTGCGCGCACAGAATGCGGCTTAAAAGTCAGCCTGGGGTTCTTCATTACTAATGATATCTGTACAAGATTTTGGACGACGAACATTAACAACTTCATACCGGGGAACACCCACCTTTCTACCAAGGTGGAGGATTGAATACGAGATTGCCCAAGAGCTTCATCTACTTATCCAGGCTTTCTATCGCGAGCATCCTTAGATAAGCCTCATCATATTCCTGACGCAATTTGAGCATATCTGCGCCGACTCTGATTTGTTCCAGACATCGCCGTGCCTCATCAAGACTCACCGTGTTGTAATATCGCGCCGTGGTGGCCGGATCCTTATGGCGCATGATCACGGAGATTACCGCCAGGGGAACATTCATGAGCGATAACATGGCTCCCAGCGAGGCGCGCAATTTGCGGGAAGTTAAATTCCTCAGCCCGTTTTCGACACCCTGATGAGCAATTGCTTTTGTCACATCCCGGCGTCTCCACTGCATTCCCTGTGTGTTCACAAATAGAGGAGAATAGGCATCCTTAAGATGTGCGGTATAGCACTCTAAGGGACTCACCAGGAAGGTGAGCATGGGAGCTATCTGGTCTTCCTGAGATTTTGTGTCTCTCAGGCGCAGCAGTCCGGCGCCGAAATCGATATCTCGCTTCTCTAGCTTTGCAACCTCACTGGGGCGCAACCCAAGGTGACTGCATAAGGCCATTGCCAGAACCATTTGGTAGCGTTGGCGCTGCACCGCGAAACGACGATACAGCAGAGCATTGTATTGTTCTTCGCTCAATCTCCGTGGGGGGCCTGGAAGGATTTTTATCCCAGCATCGACCAGGAGCTTGCGTATGCGGTAGTAATATTTCTTGGGCTTATACGGGTTGCCATCTAAGGTGGGAAAGAGATTTTCTGCTTCGGGGAAGTACCTGTCGCGCAGCTGGAGATAATCCATGATGAGGGCTGGCGCCGGATCGAGTAAGGTGTCTTGCAGTAAGATGGCAGACCGATCAGCCAGCAAATCACAGCGCCTGGTTCTCAGTATAGCGTCTACGGGCATGTCAGTATTACGGGCGCAAAAGGTTATGGAAAGATCGCGAGTGTAGATGAAGTTAATAGATGTGCAGTAATCCATTGAGAGCCTCCTTACGTAGCGTAGAAAAGTTGGCCATAGAGAGCGGTTCGGTTGGGTTGCGGATTTTCTTGACGATGATATCCATGTCATCCAGGGATACGGGTGGATGGGTAATCAGCCTTTGTTTGTATAAAAACTTCCAGAAGCGCATGGTGCCGATCAAGCGCCGTTTGATGGTGGAGTTATTCAAGTTTCGCTTGCGCAGGTACACCACAAAGCCTGGGAAGATCTCCGGTGTGATCAGGTTGGGAAGATTGACATCTTCCATTACCAGACGATAGCGCAGGAAGGTTTTGGCGTCGTGACAATAGCTGGCAGCGGTGGAAGGGTCGCGCTCACGCTGGAGGAGCAGGTATTGGGAGAACTGGTCGAGCAGGTCGAGGTATTCTGAAGGAAGGGATGTGGGTTGGGTGTGCATTTGGTTTTCTCCGTCTGCTTGGTCGAATGTCCCATTTGTATAAGTGGGACAGAAAAATTATAGTCGCATAATATCCAATTTGTCAATAGTTTTTAGGGCAGGTGGCTTATGAAATTTCAGGATTGGCTCAGAGAGATTCGCAGCGAACGTGGTCTCGAACTCTCTCAAATCAGTAATGGAAGTGGTTTAACAATCAGCCTGTTGAGCCGCATCGAGAATGGGCTGACACGAGTCACACTGTCCTCAACCGTTTGCATTTGCCACGCCTTAGGGGTGAGCCTGCTGGACCTGGTTAAGAGTCTTGAGTTCCAAGGCTCATTATCGATGTGCCGAAAGGTTCCAGAGGTGAGTTCCTCGCCGGATACTTTTGTTTTAGCAGACGTGGAGCGCTTTTTAACCCTTTACGCAACCCATCCTGCAGTGGCACGAGATCTTCTGACAGAAGGCTTGGAAGGGTTGCTTGGCTCTGAAGCGATCCATCAAGAGGGCGGCAGAGAAAAGCAGTTGCGAGATCTTGTGAATCTCTCGATGCAATCTGATGTACACTTGCAAAGTTCTCTTATTCCATACCCGCCAGATGCACCGGCGACCGAAGTATTGATTGCTTTTGGAGAAGGCGGAATCCTGATCCCTGCCGATATCGGCGCCTACGCTCGCGGTGCTCGAACAATGAGGGGGCTGAACCTGCCGCTCAGGGAAGTGTCTGCAAGAACGGGGATTTCTCGCAGCGCTTTGAGCCGTTTGGAGATTGGGGTAACCGGCAGAATACTCCTGGACGATATGATTGCATTGGATCGATTCCTTGATACAGACGGGGAGCTCTTTTCCATTGCGTGGGCGGCAGGCGAATTCCAAACAGGGGTTAGCAGAAAGAAGTACAGAGGAATGGATTCTGTTTGTTCGCTTCGGTGGACACCAGAAGAGTATCAGGTTGCAAATACTTTGATTCGTACATTGCGGTGGCAATATCTGGATCAGGAGTTTAGATTTGATTGGGTGGGGCGAGTGCGAGCTGAACTGGATCATCGATTGGGTCCATCTCGGTTGTTTTGATACGGGGAGATCGCACTGGGGAGCAAGAAAGGTTCGGGCGGAGCGTGACCCGCCCGGTTTGACTGGAGATGAGGTGAGCAATGGGTATTGACATCTTGCTATCTGCTGCATTGGAAGCGGGCCTGAGCCTGCTGCTGGAGGCGGGCTTCGGCGACGAAGCCCGGGCGCTGAAAGCGCGCCTGACGAAAAAAGATGAGGCCAAACGCCGCGCCGCCATCGAAAAAGCCCTGCAGCAGGCCGCCCAGCGCTCGGGTGAGCAAGCGCTGAACCCGCTGCTGGCGCACCGGCCCTTCCAGGAGGAGGTGGTGGCGGCGCTGATGGATCCCAGCGGTGGCTTTGACCTGCAGGCCGCCAGCCGGGATTGGGCGCAGCGCCTGCCCGACCATGACCTGGCGCTGCGGCGCTTCTTTCGCGCCTTTGAGCATGCGCTGATGGAGGATGAGACGCTGGGGCCGCTGCTGGAGCGTTACCAAAACCTGCGCTACCGCCAGGATGTGCAGGCGGCCTTGAAGGAGCGCCACCTGCCCGCCAATGACCGGCTTTTGGTGCCCTCCTTGAGCGCCCAACTGCATGGCTTGGGGGTGATCGTGCAGGGATCCGGCAACACGGTGGTTGGACCGGGTGGCTTATTGGTGCAGGGCGACTACCACCAGGCGGTGACGCTGGTGCTGCAGCAGTTCGTGGCGCAGAGCAGCCTGCCCGCCGAAACGAGTGACGCCCGCCGCCGCTACCTGCAGAACCTGCGCCGCTTCTGCCAATCGCTGCCGCTGGCAGCGCTGGGTGGAGAAGAAGATGCCGAAGAAGAGATCACGCTGGATAGTGTGTACATTGACCTGGACACGCGCCATTGGGTCAAAGCTGAGATATTGGAGAAACTGCGCCAGGGCCAGCCGCTTGACTGGCAGGAGATCACGGAGAAGGGCGAAGCGGTGCAAGAGCGCGGTATGCCCGGACGCGAGAGAGATGCCGTGCCCCTGCCGCTGCTTGAAGCAGTTACGGTGACGCCGCGGGCGGCGCTGCTGGGCGACCCAGGGGCGGGTAAGAGCACCTTTGTGCGCAAGCTGCTGGCCTGGCAGGCGGCCGCCTTGTTGGGCGAATGCGCCCTGCCGCCGGGCTTCCTGCCGGAGCTCTTGCCCATCCTGATCAACCTGCGCGACCTGGCGCCGCGCCTGCTGGCGCAGAAGGTGCAGGGCCTGCCAGCCGAGCGCCAGAAGCAGGCATTATTGAAGGCGCTGCGCGAGCAGGCGCTGGCCGAATTGGAAGCCTACCAGGCCGAGGCCTTTGGCGAGGCGCTGGAAGGGGCGCTGGCCGATGGAAAGGTATTGCTGGTGCTGGACGGGCTGGACGAAACGCCCGAAAGCGTGCGCGGCCTGGTGCGCCAGGTGGTTTTGGCGGCCCTGGAGCTGTGGCAGCCGCAGCGCCTGCTGGTCACCTGCCGCATCCGTTCCTACACCGGGGCGGCCGTGCTGCCGTTGCGTGCCATTACCGCCGCTCCGTTCGATGAGGAGAAGATCGGCAACTTCGCCTCGGGCTGGTACCGCGCCCAACAGGCCCTGGCACGCATCACTCCGCAGCAGGCCGAGGAGCGCGCTCGCGATTTGACCAAGGCCGCCACCTCGCCCGATCTGGCGGAGATCGCCGGTAACCCGATGATGCTGACCAGCATGGCCATCATCCACCAGAAGGAGATCGGACTGCCCAAAGAGCGTGTGCGCCTGTACAAACTGGTGGTGGATGTGCTCTTGCTGCGCTGGCAGAAGCATAAGACCGGTGATGACTCGCTGGCGGCTTTCCTGAAAGACGATCTGCGCTTGCACGCCACACTGGAGCGACTGGCTTACGAGGCGCAGCGCGCCCGCCCCGAGAATGGGCAGGCTGGCGACCTGTCGCGCGGCGATTTGCTGGTGCTGCTGGAAGCGCCGGAATACCTGGGCAGCCTGGGGCTGGCGGAGGAATTCCTGGATTACGTGGATCAGCGCGCTGGTCTGCTGGTGGGGCAGGGAGGCGCGGATGAGCGTCCGGCCAGTTATGCTTTCCCGCACCGCACCTTTCAAGAGTACCTGGCAGGCTGTTACCTGGCCGGGCAGCGCAGCCTGCGGCAGGCGTTCTTGCAGCATGCCGCCGAGGGCGACCTGTGGGACCTGGCTGCGCAGCTGGCCTTTGAGGAGATCTACTTCAACCGGCGCGGCCAGAACACGCTGATGGACCTGATCTACGCGCTGTGCCCGGCAGACTGCACGCCCGAGAGCGACCAGCAGGCGCAGGTGGAGCGGGCGCGCCTGTGGGCGGGGCAGGCAGCGGTGCTGGTGGGTGCGGCGGTGATCGAGCGCGACCCGCAGCCGGGCGGCGGAATGCCTTTCCTCAAGCGCCTGCGGCCGGGGCTGGTGGAGGTGCTGGGCGGGGTGCTTTCCCCCCTGGAGCGCGCCGAAGCCGGGCGCGCCGTGGCGCGCCTGAGCGACCCGCGCCCCGAGGTGATGACGGTGGCGGCGATGCCTTTCTGCTTTGTGCCCGCCGGGCCATTCCTGATGGGCAGCCAGAAAGATGAGCCAGGAGCATTTGGTGATGAAAGACCTCAGTACGAGGTGGCCTTGGCGGATTTCTGGATTGGCAAGTACCCGGTGAGCAACGCCCAGTTTGGCGAGTTTGTGCAGGCGGGCGGGTATGGCGAAGCGCGCTTTTGGCCAGAGGCCATTCGGGCTGAAATCTGGCGGGAGGGCAAGATCCATTTGGCGTGGGCCGATGAAGTGAAAGATGCCGCCACGGATTTTGGCGAACCCTTCAACCTGCCCAACCACCCGGTGGTGGGGGTCACCTGGTACGAGGCGCTGGCCTTCACGCGCTGGCTGGGGGAGAAGTTAGCGGTGGGCCGTGCTCAGTTTTTAGAAGGGCCCGATCTCGAAGAAGAGCAGC
>JAFGQI010000051.1 GCA_016935755.1 Anaerolineales bacterium | reverse complement strand
TGCCCGGCTCGGCCTCCCAGTTCCAGTTAGGCCCCATGGTGTGGTAGGCTGTCCCATGCGGCGACTCGATATAAATTTCATACTGCGGGTGATCCGGGCCGATATGGCAGGCGTTGCAGGTTTCCGGCTTGCGCGCCTGCTCCAGGCTGAACTCGTGGCGCAGGTGGCACTTCTGGCATTGACCGACAGAGCCATCGGCGGCCGGTCTGCCGATGTTATGGCAGGCCTCGCAGGTGAAGCGGGTCATATTCGGCCCTTCCATTTCGGCGATGGCGTTGCGCGATTTATCCGGCGCGTAGCTGCCTTCTGGGATGGCCTCGTACATCATCAGGTGCTCTGGAGAAAGCTCTTTGCTGCCCAGCACAGCCACGTAGGCGGGCAGGGCGTGGCGGCTTTGATTGTATTGGGCGACTTCATTGGCGTGGCAGGTGGCGCACATCGTGGTCGTGGGCGAAGCCAGAATATAGACCCCTTCGTGCTCGATGGCTTCGGGATAATCTGCTTTGACCTGGTGACACTGCTGGCAGGTGACTTCTGCGGCGGCCATCGTGCTGACCCCGTACTGCTCCACAATACCCGGCGTCGTTTTCTGATGGCAGACAACGCACTCGTTCTCGCTGTTCACCAGCGCGTTGACCCGCTCGGGGGTAGCCGGTGCGCCGGCGCGCCCGATCGCCAGCACAATCAGCGCAGCGCCCAGCACCACCAGAGCGATCGTGACGCCAAAGATCAGCAGACGGAAGGGCCGCAGCGGTGTGTTGGTCTCTTGCATCGAGGCTCTCCTCTCTATCGTCAAGATGATCTGGTCTTAAAGCCCAGATCCAGGCTTTACCTGATTCTCACCTGAAACTAATTATACACTCATATGGGGAAAAGGGGAGGGAAACTTCAGGCGCCCCCGGCGAGATTCGAACTCACAACCGTCTGATCCGAAGTCAGGCGCTCTGTCCATTGAGCTACGGGGGCGCATCGCCCTGGATTATATCACTGCGCGGGCAAATTGTAATAGTTATACGCCGCGCGCGCCAGCTCCGCCACCAGCGCCGATGAAGGATCCCAGATCAGCTGCGTGGGGTGGTACAGGAAGACCACCATGATGAAGTTGCCCCCAGGGGTGTAGATGATGCCCGCATCGCCGATGGTGTTGATCACCCCGTTCAGCGTCACCCAGCCGTGCTTGTGGGCAATCTGGGTGGCCTCGGGCAGCCCGGCGGTCAGCAGCACCGGCAGGCGGTTGTTGATCAGGTAGGTGTTCATCGCCTGGCATTCCGTCTGGGTTATCTCGCCAGGAAAGACAGCCGTCAACGCGCTGCCACCGCGCTGGGCGCATTGATAAATGTCCTCCAGCAGCATGCCGATGTCGGAGATGGTGGTCTGGCTGTAGGGGTCAGGGTCGGTGAAGACATCCGTGCGGCTGTTGGCGCCCGTTTCGATGCGCGCCAGCAGCGGCGAGCCGAGCGAGAAATAGCCCGCCAGGAAGGTGTTCTTCAGCCCCAGGGCGGTCATGTCTTGCGTCACCAGCAGCGGGCCGCGCTGCGGATCGATGACGCGATCCATCAGCCAGTCAGCGGCCTCGTTGCCCGATTTATCAATCATATCCGAGAGCAGCTTGAGCGTCTCGGAGTCGGCGTTTTCATCAATGCGGCGGAAAGCCGAGACCATGATGGGGATTTTGATGATGCTGGAAGCGGTGAAGGCGATATCCTCATTCTTCACGTTGACTTCCTGCCCGGCCTGGATGGCGAAATGCATCTCCTGAGCGGTCTGCAAATCCAGCAGGTAGACGCCCGCCAATCCATCGAAGCCAGAAATCGTCAGCGTCTGCCGCAGCAGCACTTCCAGGTTTTGGAACAGGGGACGGGAGGGATCCGTGCGCTGCAGGGGCAGCTCGATCACGCGGCTGTCCAACGAGTTCAGCGCCGCCTCGATCAGCAGCACAGAACCTTCCACATCCAGCGCCTTGCCGGCTTTGCCCGGCTGAAAATTGACCGTACCGGGGATCGGCTGAGGCGCCTCGGCGGGGGTGTCATAACGGTCGGCGATCTCCGCCAGGAAGATGCGCAAGCGCGGCTCAGAAAAGTTGGCGCTGAGCGGGATCTGGCTGGGGAAGTAGGTGCGCCCCCACAGATAATCCCAGAAATCCTGCCAGAACTGCTTTTGAGTGCGCTCCAGGTCGGCCACCGCCAGCATGCTGTCCGTATTCAGGCGAAAATCGATCACCGAAGGCTGCAGGTGGATCACCGCGCCATCGTAACGCAGCTCAACCGGCGTCGAGTAGACCTCGAACAGGCGCTGGGCGGCCTGGGCGCGATCTAACCCACCCACCGGCACGCCAGCAATGTTCAAGCCAGCCGGCAGGTAGGAGCGCACCCGGCTGAAACGCACCAGCTGCAGCACGGTGACAACCACCGCGGCTAAGACCAACACCAGGGAGATAAAACGCAGAGCAGATAATGGGCCACGTCTCAAGGGTTCACCTTTTCCAGCCCATTATATTACCATATTCAGGGGCCAGACAGCCTCTCGCCCCGGACTATCACCAGGTTTTAATGGGAGACCACCAGCTTGACCAGCTTGCCCTGACCATCCAGGGTCAGGCGGGCATAGTGCAGGTGCATGCCATGCGCTCCGGCCACCGGTTTGCTCAGGGTGACCAGACAGCGATTGGGCCTGGGCTTCGATTGGGGCTGATTCTGCGCCTGGGCTTCGGTTGAAGCGCCCGGCTGGCAGGGCTGGGACAAGCGCGCATCCTGCCCCTTCCAATTGCAGCACAGAGGCCCGCTGCACACCTCGCGCTCCTGAGCATAGGCCAGGTTCGCCCCGGCCATACCGGGCAGGTAGCGGGCGACAACCTGTTTGACCGAGGCCAGCACTTCCTCCGGGATGGGCGCGTGCGCATCCAGGCTTTCGAGGCTGCGATCGCAGACCGTGCGCACCTGCGGAGGAGGGCTGACCATCCGGCGCACGCTCTTGCGCCGCTGCCCCAGTTCAACTGGCTGAGCCAGCGGATCGCCATACAAGTTAAATGAAGTCAGCGTCTTCTGGTCTTCGCCATCCAGGTAGCCCTGGCGCTGCTGCATCACATGCACCATCCGGATCTTCGCCTGGCGCAGGGCTTCTCCGGCGGGCAGACCGCTCTTGATCAGGCTCCAGAAAGCGTGGCCCAGCAGGTCAGCCGCAGACAGGCTGCCATTAATCGAACCATAGGAAACGCAGGTCGAACCCACCACTGCCAGGCTGCCCGCCTGCAGGAACTTGAGCGCCAGGGCCTGCTCCGGGGATTTCCCCTGCACGTTCAGCCCATAGCAGGCTTCGCTGAAGATCACCTGCGGCAGGCGCATCTTCAGCCGCCTGGCCAGGTCAATATCCTGCGGCCGCAAGGCGACCGGCGGGCGCAGAGCCACCGGCGGCGGCAGAGCGCCGCCAAACCCATCTCCCGGGTTCGCGCCGCTGCTCGTTTCGACCAGGAATGGATCGCATTCGCCGTACCAGCCGGGGGCGTCTGGGACACCATGCAGGTTGAAATAGCCCAGTTTGCCGCTCAAACGAGGCAGGCGCGCATCCCATTTTGCATACACCGCCCCGATCTCCAGGCCGTCTTCTGCCGCGCCATCCACGCCCAGCGGCGGCGAGACCTTCAGGCTGCGCGGGTCGCCGATCGGGCGAAACACCTGGGCGGCGGTCTTTTTCCAGATCGCGGCGGTGTATCCGAAGCTGCTCAGCTTGCTCCCGCTGAGAGGCCGCAGCCAGCTCTTCAGCTCATCCAGCATACGCCGCAGACCGTGCCGCCGGCGCTGCTGCTGAATATACTGGCTGCTGATGTGGTTCAATGCGCCGATCAGCAGCCCGGGGTCGCGCTCAGCTCCGCCCGGCAGGCGCCCCACCGGCCATTCAGGGATGAAGTAGTCTTTATCCCGGGTGGCGTAGGGCGCATCCGAAGGCACATCGGCGTCATCGTCATCCACCGGGTTGGGCAGGCGGTGAAATGGCACCACCTCTGGCCCGCCCACGATCAGCACTGCCCCGATCATGGCGCCTTTGAGCTTCAGGGCGGCATCCAGGTCTGCCAGGGCCAGCTTCAGCGCCCAGGGGTCGCAGGATAGCACCGGCCTGATCCCCAGCGGCCCGGCGCAGTCGGGGTCATCAGCGTAAAATAGCACGCCGCCCCAGCCAGATTGGCCCTGCACCGCCCGCAGCAGCCGCTGCAGCTCGACCTCGATGGCTTGAGCGCCTTGCTCGCCATAAAAATTGACCAACCCCGTGCGCAGAGAAAACAGCACATAGACCGGGTAGCGTCCGTCCAGATAGGTGGCATGCTTCACCTTCAGGCTCTTCGCCAGCCGGGCCAGCTCCTGGCGGGCCAGATCGGGCGCTGCGGCTGCCCCAGCAGGCTGCTCCGCTCCGGTCCCATCCATGGTCGTGAACTCGCTCTCGGCAGCGGCATCCGACCGGGAGGGCTGAACCCTGGATAGAGGAATAATCACCGCGGCGGGGCTGTGCGCGGGTTGCGCTGGGGTCTGCGCGGGCGAGGCAGTCTCCCCCGCCCCGCTGAACAACCTGTTCCAGCCCAGGGCCGCCCCCACATCGGCGGGCACAGAAGCCTTCAAGCCCAGCTCCAGGCGCTGCGGCCAAAGCCGCAGATAGGGATGCTGCTCGCCCCACATGCGCCGGGCCACCTGCCCGCCGACATCCCGCGCCGCCGCCTGATGCAGCCGTCTCACCGCCCGGGCCGAGGCGCCGTTTTCCATCAGCCACTCGGCCTGGTACAGCCCACAGGCCAGGCAGGCCGGGAAGCGCTGCTGGTAGCGTTCGGCCAGTTCCAGCCGCGCCGCCAGGGGAATCTGGCGGTTAGCCTGCAGGTACTGCAGGTGAGTGACTGCCGCCAGGGGCGCAGCCGGTTCGGCTTCCAGGGCCTGGCGGATCAAGCCCTCCGCCTGAGCCAGGTCGCCCTGCTGCAAGCATTGGCGCGCCTGGTATAGATCGCTGGCCCAGGGCGCAGCCGCCTCCCCGGGGTAGTCTGTTCCGTGGAGCGCAAACCACTCTCCCGCGGCGAGGCTGCCGCCTGGCGGTTTCTGCTGCGCGGGCGGCGCCAACAGCGCCTCGACCAGCAGCCAGCCTTCCAGGGCCGCCTTGAACTCCGGGTCGGCGGAGCACAGCCCCTGCAGCACCGTCCGGGCCTGTCCCAGGCGCTTCGCGCCTTGCGATGCATCGCTGATCAGCAGCTGAGCATAGTACAGGCTGGCTGCCAGATCACCTGGATAGGCAGCCAGCCAGTATAGAACGGTTTCGCCAGCAAAGCGGTAGTTCTGGACTGCGATGGCAGTCTTTACCACCTGCAGATAAACCCGGCGTGAAAGCTGCTTGTGAGGGCTGGGGACGTAAGCCTCCACGGAAGGGATGGCGGAGTCACGGCTCATAATTTTTGGTTGTGAACCAGATTCAAAGCCACCACCGCCCCCAGCAGCCGGTGAATGCTGACTTCATCCGGGGCCATCTGGGCTGCCCGGCGCAGCATGGTCTCAGCCGCCAGGTAATCCTTGCTGTCCTTCAGCACCTGACCAGATTGGTAATACGGCCGGAAGTCCTTGGGCGCCACGCTCATCGCCCGCTGGTAGACCTTCAAGGCCTGCTTGTATTCGCGCCGCTCCTGATGGATTTGGCCCAGCTCCAGATAGGCGTCCAGAACCTCTGGCGCCAGCTGGATCGCCTGGCTCATGTGATGCACGGCGGCGTCCAGCTGGCCTTGTTTACGCATATTCAACCCGACCAGGTATTGCAGGCGGGCCTGCCTTTCAAGAGACAGCTGACCATTGGCCGACTGCAGCGCCAGCTGAGCCGCCTGCACGCCAGCCTCGTCCCGGCCAGCTTCGAACGACCACTCCGCCATCAGCGCCTGTAAAACGATCTGCTGCGGATAGCGCTGGGTCAGGTCTTCCATCGCCAGCAGAGCCGCCTCCGGCCCCTGAGCGCGGCGCAGCAGTTCCACCCGCGCCACCTGCAGCGGGAAGGGGTCTTCCATGCGCTGCATGGCGCGCTCCAGAGCCGCCAGGGCTTCAGCCGGCCGGTTGAGCGCTTCCAGGGTGCGCGAGAGCAGATGCAGCGCTTCGGGATGATCCGGCTGGTTGCGCAGCACCACCTGCACCCGGTTCAATGCGCCGCGAGGGTTGTTCGCCTTCAGGGCGATATCGCCGCGCAGCAGCAAGGCCGGGGTTGGGTTGCCCGAGCCTTCAGCCGCAACAGACAGTTCGATGGCTTTCTCCGCGCTGGCGGCAGCCTGATCCAGATCGCCCAGCTGCTGCTGGGCCTGAGCCAGTTCCAGCCAGGCCTCCACCCGGTCGGGCAGCAGCGCAGCCGCCTGCTCCAGAGAGCGACCGGCGCGCTGGGCATCGCCGCTGCGCAGGTACAGCCTGCCCAGGGCCAGATGGTGCGGTGCATAATCTGCTTCCAGGAACACCGCCTTCTCCAGATGAGCGATCGCCTTGGCGGGGTCTGGCAGTCCCGCGCTGGCCTCGCGCTGCTGGTAGATTTGAGCCGCCAGCAGACGCCAGCGCGCCTCGTCGGGCCATTCTGCCAGCGCCTTTTCGATCGATTGCTGGGCGGCTGTCAATGCGCCCGTGGCAAGAGACAGACGAGCGATGAAGAAATCCAGCATGGGCTGGGGCACATCTCTGCGAGTGGCGCTGGCGCGACCAACGCTTCCCTGCGCCTGGTTCACCATCTCCAGGGCGCGGCCCGGATCGGATTTTTCCAACGACAGCGCCATCTGGATCAGCGGCAGAGCCTGATCGGCCTGCTGAAAGACAGCTAAGCCTTTCAAGCTGGCGATCCATTCCGGGATGCGATGACTCTGCCCCCCACGGTCAGCCTCGCCCGATCCTTCCCAGGCCTTGCGCAAAGCCATCACCAGGGCTGCTGCGCCATCCGCATCTACATGAGCCGATCCAATCGCCCGGCTGAATGCCTGGGCGGTGTGCAGCTCCGGATTGAACACGGCCTGGCCGCGCAGCCGCCATAATTCAATCACCTGCACAGATTCGTCGCCAATCCCCGGCAAGGGATCCCCGCTTTCAGGATCGATCAGGATGGCAGCCAGGCGCTCTGCGGTAGCCAGAGCCTGCTCAACTGCCTGGAGAGCTTCATCGGACAGGGCCTGCGCGCCGGGGGCATGTTGGCGCACATCCAGATCCAGGTTCAGCCTCTGCACTTCCGCCCGGCGGATCAGCGCCTGGGCCAGCAGCATGTGCGCCAGGGGTTCCTGCGCCTGGCGATCCACCAACCGGCGGGCCAGGGTGATGGCATCCTCCCATTGACCCAGCTCCTGCGCCGCCTGGCACAGCATGCGCAAGCCAAGCGTGCTGCTGATCTTCGCTGGCGCTTTCGCCGCCGCAGCTTCAGCCGCAGTTTTCTCGGCCTGTCGGGCAGCCTGGGCCATCCATGCCCGCAGCGCAGATTTGAAGAACTCAAAACCACCCGCCTGATCCCCTTGAGCCGCCGCCAGGCGAGCCTGAAGAGCCAGGCTGTGGGGTTGGTCTGGGGAGGCGGCGCTGATCCAGGCCACATCGTCCGCAGCCATCTCGGGCTGGTGAGAGTCCAGCGCCAGAGAGACCCGCACACAGGCGTGATCTTCGTGCTGGCAGGCTGGGCCGCCGCTGCTCAGTTCTTCCTTCAAATATACCCAGGCCTCCTGTGATCTCAACATACTGTAAGCCAGGGAGGCCGCCATCATGCGCACGGCATGGGCCAATTCAGGCTCATCCAGATCGTTTACCGTCAAGGCAGCCTGTCCGGCGTGTTCCAGCGCGCCGGAGAGATTGCCCAGCTGGTTCAGCAGCAGCGCGGCGCGGTAATGCAGGGCCGTGCTGACCGGATCGAGGCGCAGCGCCTGCCGCAGGCTTTCCAGGGTCTGTTCCGGCATCTGCAGTTCGTCCAGCAGATCGGCTTTGTACAGGTGCAGCGCCAGCCGGTTGGGGTCCAGTTCCAGGGCGCGCTCCACAGCTTCGAGCGCCGCCTGGAGCATACCAGCCTGCTGGTAAGCCAAGGCCAGTTCATAATACAGGTTGACCGGTAAGGCTGCCCCTGAGATTGGCTGGGCGGCGGAACGCGCTTCAACCAGGCCCGCTTCGGGGGCGGGAGCAGATGCCAGACCCTCTACGGCGCGCCGCAGCAGGCTGATCGCCAGCATGCCGTCGCCCAGGCCGCGGCTGGCTTTCGCCGCCTGATATAGATCATCCGTCGAGACGGGGTGTTCTTCGTCTTCAGCGCCAGCCAGCTTGCGCAGCGCCGCCAGGGCGGCTGGGCCATCCCCATCTTCGAGCAGCAGCCTGGCCAGGTTGAAGAGCAGGTCGCCGCGATAGGGCGCCAGCTGCGTGGCTTCCTGCAGCGTGCGGATCACCTCGGCGCGGGCAATGCCAGCCTCTTCTCCGCTCAGGTTCTGCTGCCGCAGGCCCATTTCAGCAAACCAGGTCAGCGTATCCAGGTCATAAGGCTTCAAATCCAGCACCTTGCGGGCAGCCTGCATGGCCTGCTGCACCGATCCATCCGCCAGGTAAGCCTCCGACATAGCCCGCTGCAGCGCCAGGTTGCGCGGATCCGCTTCCAGGGCGTTCTTGAGGGCCGTGATGGCCTCCTTGTGCTGACCAAGCTGCAGCGCCACCCGGCTGTATCCCAGCGCCAGGCGGCTCTGTTCCACCACTTTACTGGCTTCCTGCGCCTGCATCGCCTCTTGATAGGTTTCCGCCGAAGCGGGGTAATCGCCCAGAGCGGCGTAGGCCTCAGCCAGCAGGGTCAGGGCTTCGACCTGAAGCTGGCTAGCATAGGCGGTCTTGGAGGGATCCTGATGCTTCAGATCAATGCACAGCAAAATGGCCTTCTTCAGGAAGGCGATGGCGGTTTCAATCGTCGCCGCCGATCCGCCAATCTTGATCAGCGCCCGAGCCAGGTCAATCGGAGGCTCGGGGTTTTCGGGCTGCAGGTGGACGATCTCCTCCAGGATATCCACCGCCTCGCGGTACTCTCCCAGAGCCAGCAGCACCTTGGCATACGCGTATGCCACTTCTACATCGTATTCCAGTTCATCTTCTTCATCACCATTCCTGATAATCTCGATCCCGCCGCCGCAGCCGCTCTTATATGCGCCTTTCAGGATGTCTTTCGCCTGGTTGAGATGGCCTAACTGCGACATCGTCTGACCGTAGACCAATCCGATGCGGGCGTTATCCGGCTCCAGGCTGGCAGCCTTCTGCAGGCTGGGCAGCGCCTGGGTCAGCGCTTTCTGATCCAGATACGCCTCTCCCAGGGCCAGATGCACCTGGGCGTTGTCGGGAACCGCCAGGCTGGCCGCCCGCAGGACGTCCAGCACCTGGGTCACCTGCCCGGCTTTGCGGTGAGCGCCCGCCAGGGTCAGCCACAAGTCGGCCTGCTGGGGCGACAGACGCACCGCCTGGTGCAGATGCTCCAGGGCTGAGGTCAGGTCTCCGGTTTGCAGGGCTGCCTCTCCCAGGACGCGGTGGGCCTGGTCATCATTGGCATTCAACTGCAGCGCCTTGCGGCAGGCCGACATCGCCTGGTCTGGTTTCCCCGCCTTCAGGGCGCAGCGCGCCAGGTCATGCCAGTCCTCCGAGCTGGGATCATCAATTTCATCCATCATCATAAGCCGCTCGTCCAGGGCTTCATGCCATTCACCGGCGGCTTCGAGGCTCTCCACCAGCAGCCTGCGCAGCCCGCGGCGAGCGCCAAGCTGCCAGGGTTTGCGGAAGAAATCACCCCGCCCGATGACGCTCATCGCCTCCAATCCGTCCTGCGTTTTGGCGGATTGTTCGATCGCCATCACCAGATAGGCGTCTCCCAGAGTCTGGTCATGTTCGCCCAGAGCATAACCGGCCTGGGCGCGCAGTTCCAGCAGATCACGATTCAACGGATAGCGCTCCAGCCCCAGGCAGGCCGCCTGAACTGCTCCTTCTGCCAGCTCCGCCTGCAGCAGCAGCTGCGCCAGGAGCACATAGCCATCCTGATCCAGCGATTGGCCGTTTTCCACCAGCTTCAGCGCCGCTCCGGCAGCCGTCTGCATCGCCTCCAGATCACCCTGCTGATCGGCCAGCATGGCGGTGACCAGAGCCAGCGCCGGATGGGCGAGCAAGCGATCCCCATCCAGCCAGTTCTCCAGCAGGCGGTGGGCTTCATCCTGGCGGCCAACTTCCATCAGAGCGCGAGCCAGGCGCGCCGGGTGGTCGGGGGAATCTGGCGCCAGGTCCACCGCCTGCCGCCAGGTCGCCAGGCTGGCTGCGCGCTTCTCGGCCTGGTCTCCATTGCCTGCCGCCAGGCTGGCCTGCCAGGTGGCCTGAGCCAGGCGCGCCAGGGCATAGCCCTGTAGACGCTGAGCAGCCTGGACGGACTGATCGAGCAGCGCCGCTTCCTGTTCCGGCTGGGAGGCAATCTGGCGCAGCTCGGCCTGCTGCAGCAGGCTGGCAATCAGCTCGCCCTGTTTTTCTGGCTCCGCGTTCAGTTCGGTCAGGGCCTCATCCACAGGCGTGTTTTGCAGGTAGTCCTGAGTCAGCTGAGCCGCCAGCCAGGGCCTCAGCGAGGCCAGGTCGCGCAGCAGAACCTGCCTTTGCGGGTTGGGAAGTTCGGCCAAAAGCTTGTGCAACTGTTCGACCTGCTGCTCGGGAGGCATAGGCGTGCTGAACAGGGCGTGCAGGGCCAGCCGCGGCTGAGCCAGGCTGGTGGTGCAGATCGCCCGCAGCAGGTCGAAAGAATCAGGCGCCATGCCATACAGACAGGCCACGATGGTTTGGGCGGCGCGCCTGGCGGCCCCTTTCCTGGCCCCTGGTTCTGTCGAGCGCAGTTCTGCCGCGATCCCCTCCCAGGAGCCTTTCAGCCTGCGCCGTTCGCGCAGGGAGAGCGCCAGCAGGCCTGCCTGGGCCAGGCTGATGCCATCTTCCGTTGTTTTCAGCCAGGCCTCATACGCCCGGATCGCCCGGCTGCGCAGTGGTTGAGCCAGGGGGCGGATCGGCGTGGCGCATAATTCCTCCAGCCGAATCTGCTCTCCCAAGGCCAGCAGTGCCAGCGAGGCCGGAGACCAGCGCGCCGGGTTGGCGCCCAGCGTCTCCAGGGCGCGGCGAGAAAAAGCAGCCTCCGACAGGCTGTTCCAGACCACATCATCCTGGCGCAGCGCCATGAACGCCCACGACCAGGCCTCCTTGGGCAAACGTTTTTTAAGCTGGATCAGAGTGTTTAAGGTAATCATCGCTACATCCCTGCAACATCATTCTTCATAAGTTGGATTCCGAGCCAACAGGCCCCGATCATCATCACAATCCCCATCACTGTCAGAAAGATACCCACACCCCTGGCGGTCCTGACCAGCTGGTTAATCGAGTCGAGCATATCGGTGGCGTTCCCGATCAAGCCCACCATATCCTGCGCCAAACCCTTCTGCACCAGCTGGTTCGTCTGGACTGCCAGGGTTTTTACATCCCCACGCGAGGCCTGCAGCACCAGGATAATCGTCCCAGCGATGAAGTTGACTGCGCCAAGCGCAAAGATCAACACCACAAGAATCGGAAGGAGCGTGACAAAGTTCAACATTATTTTTCAACCTCCTGGTGAATATGATGCCCTGATTTCAAGGCTGCCTCACGGTGCAGGCGTGGGAATCACGCCAGGCAAAGTCGGGAATTCACAGCTGATCGCCCCGTTATATGCCTGCAGCTGATACCAGGCACTGACAATTTCCTCGATGCCGAAATCAAAAACCATATGCCGGGAAAGCCTATCGATGGTTTGCACAGGGTTCGCCCCAACCAGCTCGGCTGGTTTTTTCCGGCAGAGCCCGGCGGCCAGGCTGGCCTGCATCACCAGGGCTCGTTCTGGCGCCTGCCAGGCATGCGGCAAAACAGCCAGGCTTTCTGGGCCGTTCTGGTTGCCTAGCTGGTCTATTTCAATGCCCCCAGCCAGGTCAATAAACTCGCTGACCGTTGTCCGATCCAGGATGATAAAGTTATTCCACCACAGCTCTTTCTCCTGCAAGATGGCCTGGAATTTCGCCGCAGGTTGTCCTTTCGCATCCAGGCGGAAGGCTTTCTCCAGGCGTTCATCCTGGCTCTCTGCATCCTGGAGAGCGGCTGGATACACTGGCAGCAGCGTCACCCGCGGCATAGAGGGCAAGAATACGCCCAGCCAGACCCCTTCCAGAGCAGGCTTTTCCACCTCCAGCCGGTCCACCAGGATCACCAACACATTGACCTGCCCGTTGGCTGGCTGGGTCGGCGCCTGGGTGTGGGCGACCGGCTGAAACGCCATCGGAAATGCCCGCGGCAGGATTTGCTTGCGCACCCCAGAGTATCCGATCAGCAGGAAAGCCGCCAGCAGGCTGACAATCGCCAGGATTTTCAGCCACAGCAGCAGACGCCGGTCTTTCATGATGGCAATGGCGGCCAGCCAAAAAGTTATTTCGATCCGCCGAGAGATTTGAGTCAGATTCATCGCTCATTCCTGGTAGTGGAGTTGATCTCCCTAGTGGGAGGTGCTGATCTTCAATATTTTTCCTTGCCCGTCCACTGTCACCCGCACCCAACGCGGCAAGGACTTGCGGTCCGAGGTCGTCAGGCGCGAGCGAAAGGTGAGCATATAGCGAGCAGGGCCCGCCCCAGAACCGTTCCCCGGCGGCGGCTGAGACTTGACACTGGGCTTCTGACCGCGCATATCAGGGAAGCGCCGGTAAACTTGCAAACAAACCTGCTGGAGCCAGCTCTGGTTCATCAGTCACTCTTCCCTATCAAAGCAGCCGGCTTACCTATGGCTGCCGGCGCGAATAATACGGCAGGCTGGAGGTGGAGCCTGTTACGCCAGACGGCTGCCAGGCAGGCGCATAGGACGACCCGGCAAGCGGAGCGGCTTTCTGGCTGGATGCCAGCGCCTGCTCAGCTGGTCGCAGATCCAGGGGAGTTCCGCCAATCCCGGTGACCAATAAAATCACCTGGGTGCGCCCTTCCCAGCCATCATCGTTGATCACTCCCATAACAATTTCTGTGTCAGAGCCAGTGTGCGCCTGCAGTTCACACAAGGATTCCTGCACCTCCATCAAGGTCAGGTCTTTTCCGCCGGTGAAATTGGCGATCACACCCGCGGCATGATCCAGGGAGACATTCTGCATAAAGGGGTGGTGGAGCGCCTGGCGAAGCGCCCGGATGGACTTGCCCTCGCCTTCCGCCTGTCCGATCGACATCAAAGCGCCCCCACCCAGCAGGATCAACCGGCGGATGTGGGCGAAATCCACATTAATCATCCCCGGCAGGGTGATCAATTCGGTGATCCCCTGCACAGATTGGCGCAGGACATCATCTGCCAGCCGGAATGAGGTCTCGATGGGCAGTTTCTGCGGAGAGATTTCCAACAAGCGGTCATTGGGAATGGTGATCAGGGTATGGGTGTGCTGGCGCAGACGCACCAGGCCCTCATTGGCGTTTTTCATCCGGCGACCATTTTCGAAAGTGAAAGGCATGGTGACAATCGCTACCGTCACCGCATTCAAAGAGCGGGCCATTTCTGCCACCACCGGGATCGAGCCAGTGCCTGTGCCGCCGCCCATGCCGGCGGTGAGAAAGACCATGTCGGCGCCCGCCAGGGCTGCCTCCAGTTCGGCCCGGCTTTCCTCTGCCGCCTGGCGGCCGCGTTCCGGTTCACCGCCCGCGCCGAAACCACGCGTCACCTCCGGGCCAAGCAGAATCTTCGTCTCAGCGGGATTGCTCAGCAAGACCTGGCGGTCCGTATTGGCGGCGATAAAGTCCACCCCTTTCAGACCGAGTTCGATCATGCGTGCAACTGCGTTGCACCCACCCCCTCCCAGGCCGAGCACCTTGAGAACAGGCCGCGTAAAGCCAGCCTGGCTGTCTTGAGCCGGATCTGTCGTCGCTTCAGGGTTTAAAATCATGGTATACCTCCAAGACTCCATTTTTCAGGCTGCCGCTCTGCTGAATGACTAAGGTGCAACAACTGTGCCATCCTCCAGGATGCGATCAACGACACAGCCCGCCTGGCGCAGTTCGGCGACCACCACCTCAGAAATCGCCATATCCCCACCTACCACCGTCACCCGCTCTGCCATGCGCGCTTCTTCGCTAGAAAAACCAACCGTGGCGCGTGAGGTCTGCAGCAGGGGCGCGATCAAATCCAGACTCCACTCCGCTGCCCCCCAGGCATACAAGGGCAGCAGCACATAATGCGAGATCGGGCGCTGAAGATCAGCCCCTTCCGCCTGAGATGAATTTTCCGCTCGATGAGCAGGCCCACCGGCAGGCGCGCTCCGCTTTCCCATCTGTCCATTGGCCCAACCGGTCTCGCCTGCCCAGCGCCGCAGGGCGTCCACCGCGGGCAGCGTTCTGCCGCCCACCTGGAACCAGGCCTGGCGCGCATGCGGGCCGTCCGGTTCATCCGCCAGCAGCCACAGGTTGCAGGCCAGCACTTCTCCCGGCACAGGCTCCTGGCAGTCGGGCAGATCTGCCTCTGCAGCCAGGCAGCGGGCAATTGCCAGGCTGCCCTGCGCATGCGCAGCCTCATCGATCACCGGCAGGCCCGGATCCGTTTGATCGCCAGGGCAGACCCCTGCGCGCAGCAAAACAATGGGCAAAGTGCGGCCAAGTTCCTGTTCTGCAATTGCCAGGTACCAATCGAAGATGCGGAAGCCCTGCTGGTTCTGCATGCCTGGAGCGTCCTGATACGGCCTGACCCCGGGCCAACGACCCGGGCCTCCCTCGCCCCATCCCAGGGGACGGTTGCCCGCCCAGGCATACGCCCCCATGACCAGTTCATCCAGCAAGGGCTGGAGGTTCCGCCTGTGCAGGCCGCGCAGGGTCAGCTGCAAAAAGGCCAAATCCCAATAGTCCCCGCCCGGCTCCAGGGGGGGGAGCAGCGGGACGATGCCCTGCTCCAGCGCAGTCTGCGCTAACGGCAGGTAGGCATCTAAGAAACGCTCGACTAAATCGGTTTGGGCCCAACCAGAGGCCAGCCAGGCATTCTGGCGGTTGGGCCGGTCATAAAAAGCCGCATAGCGCACCCCCCAGCGGGCGTAATTGCGCAGCATTAAGCCAATCCCCTGATAATCCGGAGTCTCTTCTAAAGTCAGTGGAAAATGCAAGATGGGTTGCAGGCCGTCTGCCAGCAGTCCGGTGATAAAATATTCAGGAACAGCCCACCCGGCTGGCGCAATCAGGGTCAGCCAGGCGGCTCCCAGGCGGTGCAGTTCGGGCAGCCAGGCTTGCAGATCGATCTCACGGTAGTGGTTTGTATCGGCGAAATAATGAAAACCCAGACGCTGGTTAGTTGGAGCCATCATTCAGGATCACCTGACCTTTTGCATAAGATTCAACCCATACCATGCAAGTACTATGCCAATGCAAGTCCAGTAAAGATCATATAGGTTTCTTATATTCGCCTGGTAAAATCCAGTACAATGGATCGGTATCAGGTAAGCGGTTTGAAATCGTATCTCTTACCAGAGACGAGAATGGAGACTGGAAATGATGGCGTCAGATTACATCATCGATGTAAACGAAGCCGATTTTGAATATCAGGTGCTGGCGTATTCGCAGCAAACGCCGGTGCTGGTGGATTTTTGGGCCGAATGGTGCCAGCCATGCCTCCTGCTGGGGCCAATGCTGGCGAAGCTGGCCGAGGAAGCTCAGGGGAACTTCCGCCTGGCTAAAGTCAACGTGGACGAGAACCCCAATCTGGCTTTGCGCTATGCCGTGCGCAGCATCCCGGCGGTGAAAGCCTTCCGCAATGGGCAGATGATCGCCGAATTCTTCGGCGTCCAGCCCGAGGCGCGGCTGCGCGAATTTTTGCGTTCGGTCGCCCCCAGCCAGAGCGACCTGGCTTTAGAGAAAGGCCTCAGCCTGCTTTCTGCGGGGAGCGCTCAGCCCGCCGAGCAGGCTTTCCGCCAGGTGCTGAAGACTGCGCCCAACAGCACCGCCGCCTGGTTAGGGCTGGCAAAAAGCCTGCTGCTGCTCAACCAGGCCGCCGAGGCGCACACCATCCTGGTGAATATCCCCGCCAGCCGGGAATACAACGCCGCCGAAATCCTGCTCCCGCTTTCCCAGGCAATGATAAACCTGGAAAAAGGCATCCCCTTCCCGGACGAAGCCCCTTTGGATCCTGCGTATCTCAATGCCCTGCGCCTGGTGAAGCGCGGCAACCTGGAAGCAGCCATGGACGGATTGTTGGACATCCTGCGCGAAAATAAGCGCTACCGGGATGGGCTGGCGCGTAAAACCATGATCGCCCTGCTGGAACTGCTGGGCGAGGCCAACCCACTCACGCACCAGTACCGCAGCGAACTGGCTTCGATCCTGTTCTAACTCAACCTTTATTCTCCCCCCACCCACCCAGGGCAAATATATCTTGCCAGACAAGCCTGATTGGTGTTATATTTACGCTTAATTCACTGCCTGGAGGATGATCTCCCATGTACAGCTATGAATACCCCCGTCCTGCCCTGACCGTTGATGTGGTCATCTTCAGCCTGCGTGAGAGCCGCCTGCAGGTGCTGCTGGTGCAGCGCGCCGAACCCCCTTTCGCTGGCATGTGGGCCTTGCCGGGCGGCTTTGTGAACATGGATGAAACGCTGGAAGAAGCTGCCCTGCGCGAGATGGAAGAAGAAACTGGCCTGAAACAGGCCTATCTGGAGCAGCTGTACACCTATGGAGAGATCGGGCGAGATCCGCGCGGGCGGGTGGTGAGCGTGGCTTACTATGCTTTGATCCCGGCAGATGCGCGCATCCGCAGCGAGGGAGGCAGCGACGCTCGCCAGGCGGGCTGGTTCAGCGCGCAAGCGCTGCCTGCGCTGGCTTTTGACCATGCCGAGATCATCGCTTATGCCCTGCGCAGACTGCGCTACAAGCTGGAGTACACCGCGGCCTGTTTCGAACTGCTGCCCGACGAATTTACCCTCAGCCAGATCCAGCACACCTATGAGATGATCCTGGGCGAAAAATTGGATAAGCGCAATTTTCGCCGCCGCATCCAGCAAGCAGGCATCATCGAGCCAACGCCGCACCTGCGCGGGGGCGAAGGGCGTCCAGCCCGCCTGTACCGCTACCGCAGCGATGCCGTGGCTGAAGTAAAAGCCCGGCGGCTTTTCCCCTGAAATATCCCCGGTTAAAATGATGATACCTCCCGATTGGGGAGGCATCATACATTCATTTCAGAGCCTGGGGAGCAGGCTTGAAAGACCCCACCATGCCGTGTGCAGCAAAGTTTTGAACCTGCCTTCGCAGGTTGGGTTCCGCCTCAAGGGCTTCGCCTTGGCCTTAGCCTATCGCGTTACGCTTTGAAGATTGAAACCCGATTTAAGAGTGTTGGCTCAAAACCGGGAGGCAGCATCACGCGCACGGCAGGGTACCTACTTTATACCACAAAATTCAGGCCTGAAAGGATGATTCAAAATTAAAAAATTCCCCGGGCGGATCGATTCCAGGCCCGGGGAGCTGAATTTCCTACAGATCAACCTTCAGGTGCAGTTCTTTCAGCTGCTTTGGCTCGGTCGGCGAAGGCGCTCCCGCCATGACATCGCGAGCCGCCTGGTTCTTGGGGAAGGCGATCACCTCGCGGATATTCGGCTCATCCGCCAGGATCATGCAGATGCGATCGATGCCAGGGGCGATGCCGCCATGCGGCGGGGTGCCGTACTCAAACGCCTCCAGCATATGACCAAAACGCTCGCGCGCCACTTCTGGATCCAGGCCAATCAGCTTGAAGACCAGCTCCTGAAGCTGCCGGTCATGAATCCGGATCGATCCGCCGCCCACCTCGTAGTTGTTGAGCACCAGGTCATACTGCTGGCCGCGCGCTTTGCCAGGGTCGGTTTCCAGGAGATGCACATCCTCCGGCATTGGGCTGGTGAACAGGTGATGGCTGGGATCCCAGCGTTGATCTTCCTGGCTCCAGTTGACGAAGGGGAAGTCCACCACCCAGCAGAAAGCCAGGGTATTCGGGTCGGCCAGTTCCAGGCGCTCCGCTAGAAGCACCCGCAGCCGGCCCAACGATTCAAATACAATGGCAGGTTGGTCGGCCACAAAGAGCAGCAAATCACCCGGCTCGGCCCCCATGCGCTTGAGCAGCTCGTTCAAGACCTCTTCCGGCAGGAATTTGGAGAAAGTCGAACGGTGTTCCCCTTCTTTAGTAATCGCCAGGTAAGCCAGACCCTTGGCGCCAAACCCCTTGACATACTCGGTCAGCTCGTCAATCTGCTTGCGCGTGTAGTCCGCCAGACCCCTGGCGTTCAGGCCGCGCACATGCCCACCGCGGGCGACGGTATCCTGAAACACCTTGAAGCCAGTCTGCGGCGCCAGGTCGGTGATATCCTGCAGCTCCATGCCATAACGCAGATCGGGGTTGTCTTTGCCAAAACGCCGCATGGCTTCCTGGTAGGTCAGGCGAGGCCAGGGGCTGGCCAGCAGGTGTTTGTGCGGCGCAACTTCAGCCACCATGCGGGTGAATAAATCCTCCGCCAGGCGCATCACATCCTCCCGCTCGACAAAGGACATCTCCAAATCCAGCTGGGTGAATTCCGGCTGGCGGTCGCCGCGGGTGTCTTCATCGCGAAAACAGCGCGCAATCTGGAAGTAACGCTCAATCCCGGCGACCATGAGCAGCTGTTTCAGCTGCTGCGGCGATTGCGGCAGGGCATAGAACTCGCCAGGGTGCACCCGCGAAGGCACCAGGTAATCGCGCGCCCCTTCTGGGGTGGTTTTAAACAAGATGGGCGTCTCCACCTCGATAAATCCATGCGCGCTCAGGTAGTCGCGGATAAATTTCACCACCCGGTGGCGTAGTTCCAGGTTATGGCGCATGTGATCGCGCCGTAAATCCAGGTAGCGATACTTCAAGCGCGTATTTTCATCCGTATCCTCATCCTTGTTGATTGCAAAGGGCGGTGTTTTCGCCTGGTTCAGGATCTTCACCTGGTGTATCTCCACCTCGATCTCGCCGGTGGGCAGGTTCGGATTTTCCGCTCCGGCAGGGCGCACTCGCACCGTGCCTTCAATCTGCACGACCCATTCAACGCGCACGACTTCCAGGGCCTGATGGGCCGCAGGCGAAGTGGTTGGGTCAGCCACCACCTGCACCAGCCCGAAACGATCGCGCAGATCCAGAAATGTCACCCCGCCGTGATCCCGGCGGCGGTGCACCCATCCAGCCAGCTTGACCACCTGACCCACGTGCTCGCGGCGCAGTTCGCCGCATGTGTGTGTTTTATACATAGGACTCCTCGATAAACTGTAATATGAATGCTATATGGACACCTGGTTTCGCCCGGCAGCCTTCGCCCGGTAAAGCGCGGCATCGGCTTGCTTGAGCAAGCTCCCCAGGTCTGCCGCCTCTCGGCTCAGTTCTGCCACGCCCAGGCTGGCAGTGACCTGCACCGCTTCACCATCGGCCTCCACCACCGCCCCAGAGATCTCCTTGCACAGTCGTTCAGCCACCTTGCGCGCTCCCTCCAGGGGCGTCTCGGGCATCAGGATCACGAATTCCTCCCCACCGAAGCGCGCCGCCAGATCAATCGAACGGATTGCCTGGTGAATGCGCTGGGCGACCTGGCGCAGGACGCTGTCGCCGGCGATATGCCCGTAGGTATCGTTAATCAGCTTGAAGTGATCCAGATCAATCATAATCATCGAAAGGGCAGCGCTGTAACGCTGCGCCCGTTCGATCTCCTGGCGGGCCAGGTCGAAGAAATAACGGCGATTATATAACTCAGTCAGCGGATCGGTAACCGCCAGGTAATTCGCCCGAGAATACAGGCGGGCATTCTCGATCGCAATGGTAGCCTGGTCGGTAAAAGTCTGGGCAATCGCAGCCTCTTCCTCCCCATAAGCCCCTGGCTGGCAGGACAGAATCACCAGATAACCAATGGGATTTCCACCTAATAACAGCGGCAGGCCGATGCAGCCATGGAAGGGACCCAGCTGCTTCCAACATTGACCCAGAGCATCCTGTTCTACATCCTGCAGAACTACCGCCTTTTTCGTGCCCAGTATCTGCTGCACCAGGGGATTATCCTCCATCGGGCATTCGTGCCGGGCGCGAGACAGGTCAACCGCGCCATGAGTAGCTTTTATTTTCAGAAGATTTCTCTCTTGATAGAGCACCAGGGCTGCATCATAGGGGACAACCTTCTCCAGATAGACCAGCAGCGTATCCAGGACCTGCTCCAGGTCCAGGTCGGAGGCCAGGGCCTGCAGCGCCTGGCGCAGCATCTCCGTCTGGCGGCGGGCAGCGCGCTCTCCTTTTTCAGCGCGTTTTCGCTCGGTGATGTCCTGCTTGATGGCAATAAAATGGCTGATCCTGCCCATTGAGTCTGTCACCGGGGTGATGGTCATTTCTTCGATATAGAAGCTGCCATCCTTGCGCTGGTTGGTGACCTCACCGCTCCAAACCCTGCCGCCCAGGATCGTTTCCCACATCTGCTGGTAAAATTCCTGCCCATGCCGGCCTGATTTCAACAGGCTGGGGGATGCCCCCAGGGCTTCTTCCAGAGAATATCCAGTCAGGCGAGTAAAAGCCGAATTTGCCCAGATGATCTTACCCCCCAGGTTCGTAATCACGATCGCATTGGCGGCGGCCTCCAGCGCGACGCTCTGCAGACGCACCTGAGCATCAACGAGTCTGCGCTCAGAAATATCATTGGTAATGCTGCACAGCATTACCCCTTTCTCAGTTCGAATAGGAAAGACGACAAACTGGGCGAAAACCTGTTCGCCATCCACCAGGGTAAATACGTGTTCAACCATCTGCCCCAGCCAGGCAGATTCACCTGTTTGCAAAGCAAGCTCGATCTGATTTTTTAACTCTTGGTGAGATGCGGGAGTTTGCTTGTCAGGCGGAGCCAGCTGATATTGGACATCCCAGATGGGCTTACCCAGGGCCTGGCTGGCTGAAAGACCGGTGATCTGCTCCATGGCGCGATTCCATTCGATGATCAGGCCTTGCTCATCGGTCAAAGCTATCCCCTCGTGGAACTGCTCAATCATCCGGCGAAATTTCGTCTCGCTTTGGCGCAGCGCTTCCACCGCCAGATGGTGCTCGGTGATATCTTCACCGAACGCCTGATATTCCGCTATCTGGCCCTGCTGATCAAAAATCGCCCGGTTTGTCCAACGCTGCCAACGCTGGCTGCCATCCGCCAGGATCACCATCTGGGTATGGCTCTCGACCGGGTTTGAGCGCGTCAAAGACTGGAGCTGCTGGCGGATATAGGCGTGTTCTTGCTCTGGGATGAACTCAAAAAAGTTGTAGCCATCTAACTCCAGGCGAGTTTTGCCAAAATAATGGCAGTACTGCTCATTGACGTAGACCAGCGTCCCATTCGGCAAAAATCTGCACACCAAAGCCGGCATGCCTTCCACCAGATCACGATATAGCTGCTCGCTCTGATCCATCGATCGCGGCAGGCGAGGGGAAAGATCTGAAACTTTTTTCATCATAACTCAGAAGTGCGTCATTTAATAATTGAAAAAATATTCTGGCGAATTATAGCCCGAAACAGTGAATTGTCACAGTGATAAGTGGTAAAATCAGCCCGATATTCTGATCAACAATCCCATCGTTTGGTTTCGGAGGGAGTGATGTTATTCAATATCCGCTGGGGAAGCCTACGCCTGAAGATCATCGCCTGGTTCCTGGCGCCTTCGGCAGTGATCTTGCTGGCCATCGCAGTGGTGGCGTTCTTTGTGGTGCAGGAGACCAACCTGCGCTACCTGGTCGCCTTCTTGCTGTTCACCAGCCTGGTCATCCCCATGCTGGTGATCGGTTTGGGAGTGTCGCGCATTACCAGCCCGATCACCGAGCTGACCCGCGCCGCCCAGGAGGTCGCCAGGGGGAAATTCGGCCTGACTGTGGAAGCGGAAACCGGAGATGAGATCGAAGAACTGGCCCACCAGTTCAATCTGATGTCCCAGCAGCTTAAGGATATGTATACCACCCTGGAGCAGCGTGTCGCCGATCGCACCCGCGAGCTGGCAACCCTTAACACCATTGCCACGGTGGTCAGCCGCTCGCTAAAGCTGGAGGAAGTGCTGGACTCGGCCCTGGTAACCGTGCTGGAGCGCCTGGAGCTGCAGGCCGGGGCGATCTACCTGGTCGAAAACGATCAGCTGCAGCTGAAGGCTATGAACGGGTTCTCAGAAGGGGCCAGCTCCGTGCTAAAGACCTTGCAGATGTCGGAAAGCTTATCCGGACAGGCGATCCTGCAGCACAAGCCGGTGGCAACCAATATTCAGGCCTATGCCCAGATTGCCGAGCCGTCCATGGTCAGTTTGCTGACGGCTGAAAACGTCCAGACTCTGGTCAGCACGCCGCTGGCGCATCATGGGCGCACCTGCGGGGCGATGACCCTGGTGACACAAGCGCAGTGTACTTTCTCGCCCCAGGAGATGGAACTGCTCCTGGCGATCGGACAGCAGATTGGCGTAGCCGTGGAGAATGCCCGCCTCTACGAGCAGGCGCGCCTGGAGATCGAACTGCGCCGCCAGGCCGATAGAGATCTGCTGCAAGCCAGCGTTGACAGCGAAAGGCAAAACCGCGAGCTGATTCTGCTGAACCATGTGATTACTGCCACCACCTCGGACTTAGAACCCAAGGCGATTCTTGAAGTGGTTTGCCACGAGCTGGTGCGCGCCTTTGGCGTGGCTCAATCTGCCGCGGCCCTGCTCAATCCCGATGGGGAGTCGCTCACCGTAATCGCCGAGCACAAAGCGCCCCATCTGCCCAGCGCCCTGAGTGTAATCATCCCGGTGAGCGAAAATCCAGCCACCCTATATGTAATGAAGCAAAAAGCCCCCCTGGCGCTGTCGGACGCCCAGCACGATATCCTGCTCAGACCGGTGCATGAGATCATGCGCACACGCGGCACCGCCTCCCTGCTGATCCTGCCGATCATCCAGCATGGCGAAGTGATTGGCACCATTGGCATGGACAGCACCTCGCCGCGTGAATTCACCCCCGAAGAAATCGCCCTGGCTGCCCGTGTGTCTGCTGCGGTAGCCCAGGCATTGGAAAAGACTGAGGCAGAGAGCGATTAACTCTGGCGCTCACTGGCAGGACTGCCGCCAGGCATCCAGATCTCGGTGCTTATAGATCGCGCTGAACCCCCAGGCCAGCGCCTGCGGGCAGAAATCCTCTAATTGGATGCCAGTGTCGGTATATTCAGCCGCAAAGACTGCCTTGCCGGCTGAGATGAAGGGCAGCATCTGCTCGCACCACTCATCGGCGAAACAGTCCTCGGTCAGCGCCCAATCGAAATCAGCCAGCAGATCCGCCACCTGGTCGCCATCGTTTTTCAGGCCGATAGATAAGCCGCGGGCATGCGCTTCTCCCGCCAGCCAGCGGTTGAAAGTCAGCTGGTCCTGGTAGGTGAGCGGGAAGCCGGTGTCGTTGGTGTAGCCGTCGATGTTGTCCGGCTCCACCCCGTCGAAGCCCTTGGCTTTGCACAAATCCAGGCGAGCCTGCATGATCGGGGCGAGCAGATCGATGCGGCGGATATCCAGCCACTTTTCTCCTGGCCAGCCCTCATAATCATTGCCGATCACTTCAGGCGGGAACTGGTCTTTATCGGGCCGCCAGTCCTCCCAACTGCCCACGCTGAGATAGCAGATCACCTTGCGGCCCTGAGCGTGCAGAGCTGCCACCACGCTGGCATCTGTGTCAAATAAATCGACATCGTACATGTCCACATCAAACGAAGTATCCACTGGTTGGTTGAGCTGCCACTGCCAGCTGGTCCCCGGGGCGGGCATCCACCAGTCTGCTGGGGCAGCAGGCGTCTTGAGGATGTGCGGCAGATAAACGCTGGTGGCAGCCTGGGATTCGTCAGGCGGCAGGTCGCCTTGCTGCGGTGTTTCAGCCGGAACAGGAGCAGAGTCTTCGGCCAGCAGATTGCAGCCAAATAAAGAGAAGGCGAACAGCATGTACAGCCAGTGATTCAGCTTCATATCTCACATTATAATCCAGCGCCGTGCGTGTGCGCTCACAATGGCCAGAGCAGCGGCGTTAGAATAATTGCCAGGATGTAGACTACAATCGTCAGCAGCCCACCCACCTTGACAAAATCCAGAAACCGGTAGTGCCCCGGCCCATACACCATCAGGCAGGCCGGTTCCAGCGGGGTCAGGTAGGAGGTGCTGGCGGCGATGGCGATCATCATCGCGAAGGTGCGCGGGTTCAAACCTAACTCCAGCGAGGTTTGCAGCGCCACCGGGATCACCACCGCGGCCGCGGCCTGGTTCGACATCGGCTGGGTCAGCAGCACCGTCAGGGCAAAGAAACCGCTCAGCAGCCAGAGCGGATTCCAGCTTCCCACCAGCTCCGCCAGGCCTTTGGCCAGGAACTCTGCCGCGCCGGTGGATTTCATCGCCGCACCCAGCGCCAGCATGCAGCCGATTAAAATCAGCACCTTCCATTCCACCAGGCGGTAGGCCTCGTCAGGGGTGATACAGCGGGTGACAAAGATCAGCAGCGCCCCCAGGAGCATGGCGGCTGGCAGCGGGACAAGGTTCAAAGAACCCAGCAGCAAAGCGCCGACAAAGATGCCCCCCACCTTGAAGGCCTGCCGGCGGTTGAAGCGCTGTGTCTCCACCACCCCCAGCACATCGAACGCATTTTCAGCTTGCATCGCCGCAATCTGCTTGTGATTGCCCTGCACCAGCAGCACATCTCCCATCTGCAGACGGGTGCTGGCGATCTTCGAGTAGATCACCCCGGTGCGGCGGTTGATCGCCAGCACCTGGATCTGGTAGCGCTCGCGCATCTGCAGCCCCTTGAGCGTGCGCCCGATGAACGGCGAGCGCGGCAGCAGCACCACCTCGGCCAGGCGCATCTCGCCATCTTGCAAATCCTGATCCGAAAATTTCACATCCGCCTGGATGTCAATCCCTGCAATATCCTTGATCTTCAAAATAGCTTCGGATGACCCCTCCACCAGCAGCACATCTCCTACCTGCAGCACAGCCTCGGCTGGCGGGTCCAGCTGGCGCTGCCCTGCCCGGATGATGGCCAGCACGGTCAGATCATAATTGCGCCCCAACCCCGACTGCTCCAATGTGCTGCCAGCCAGCGCCGAGCCGGGCGTGATGCGCATCTCGGCCAGGAAGGGGCGCAGATCGAAGGTTTCGGTCAGGTTCTGTGGGGCAGGGCGTTCGGGGATCAGGCGCTGCCCGATGAAGAACATATACAGCAGACCCGAGACCAGCACCGGGATGCCCACCGGCGTCAGCTCAAACATGCCGATGGGCGGCAGGCCCGCCTGGGTCATCAACCCGCTCACCACCAGATTGGTTGAAGTACCCACCAGGGTCACTGAGCTGGCCAGGATCGCCGCGAAGGCCATCGGCATCAGCAGGCGCGGGGCGCTCAGTTTAGCCCGCTGGCTCAGGCCCAGGATCACCGGCAGAAAGAAAGCGGCTGCGGCCGTGTTGTTGATAAAAGCGCTCAACGAGCCCACGGCGATCATCGTGGCGGGCAGTAAACTGCCGGGGCGCTGATGGGTGAAATGCAGCAGTTTGCGGCTCACCACCTCCACCACCCCCGTGCGCATCAAGGCGGCGGTCATGATCAGCAGCCCCAGCAGCAGCATGACTGTGTCGCTGCCAAACCCGGCAAAGGCCTGCTCCAGCGGAACCAGCCGCAGCACCACCAGCGTCACCAGCACGCCCAGCGCGGTCACATCCGGCGGCACCCACTCGAAGGTAAACAGCAGCAGGGCGATGACCAGAATGACCAGCAGCAAGAATATCGGTAGAGTCATAGCGGCAGCATTCCTCGGTGAGGTTAGATTATAGCATCTCAACAGCCAGGATGCAGGAGCAGATGCAATATGAAGACAGGCCGGGCAAAGTGTAAAATCCGCCCGACCTACCTGATCGCCTCTTGCAGCGCCCTGATATTCTCCCCCACGCTCCCCTGCGGATTGAACACCGCCGAGCCGATCACCAGCAGGCTGGCGCCCGCTCCAGCCACCTCGGCGATATTCTCAACCTTGATGCCTCCATCCACTTCCAGCTCTACCTGATCCAGGCCGCGCTCGTCCAACATGCGGCGCAGGCGAGCGATGCGCTCCGTGCTGGCGGGGATGTACTCCTGCCCGCCGAAGCCAGGATTGACCGACATCACCAGCACCAGGTCGACCTCCGGCAGGATTTCTTCCAGCATGGAGAGCGGCGTGGCGGGGTTCAGCGTGACCCCGGCCTTGACGCCAACCTCCTTGATTTGCTGGATGGTGCGGTGCAGGTGCGGGCAGGTCTCGACATGCACGGTCAGGATGCCCGCTCCGGCCTGGGCAAAGGCCGGGATCAGCCGCTCGGGCTTATCGACCATCAGGTGCACGTCCAGCAGGACGCCGGCTGCCTGGGCGATGGGCCGGATGGCTTTCAGCACCAGCGGGCCAACGGTCATGTTAGGCACAAAGTGCCCGTCCATCACATCCACATGAATGATCTCAGCCCCGGCAGCGATGGCTTGCTGCACCTGCTCGCCCAGGCGGGCGAAATCCGCCGATAATATCGAAGGGGCAATTCTGACTTTGCGAGGCGAGTTCATCTTTCACGCTCCAATATGCGCAGCCCATCCTGCCCGGCGACAATCACCCGCGTGGCCAGATCCAGGAACAGGCCGTGCTCGACAATGCCCGGGCGGTCTGCCAGCGTGCGGGCGAAGGCATAGGGGTCGGGGATGCCCGGCGGCGGGAAATAGCAGCGCGCCAGGTGGTTGCCGTTATCCGTCACCACCGGCGAGCCATCCTGCTCCAGCCAGAGTTCAGCCCGGCAGCCGAGGGTGTTCAGCCAGCGCACCTGCATCTCGACTTCAAAGGGCGTGATTTCCACCGGGACTGGGCCGCGGCTGCCCAGGCAGGGGACGATCTTGGACTCGTCCACGATGATAATCAATTCGCGGGCATGGGTCTCGACGATTTTTTCTCTCAGCAGGGCGCGCCCCAGCCCCTTGATCAGGTTCAGCTGCGGATCAACCTCATCAGCGCCGTCCACCGCCAGATCGAGCTGCGGGTAGGTGGATAGGGTAGTCAGCGGGATGCCCAGTTGGCGCGCCCGGGCGGCAGTGGCCTCGGAGGTCGGCACAGCCTGGATATGCTTCAGCTCCCCTGAACGGATGCGCTCCGCCAGGGCGTCGATAAAGTAAGCGGTGGTCTTGCCGGTGCCCAAACCCAGCGCCATCCCGTCGTAGACATCGTTCAAGGCTCGCAGTGCAGCTTGCTGTCTCAAGTCCATAGCTTTATTATAGCCTGGAACAGAATAATTATGCCCCCTGGCAGATTGAATTTTACTCGATCTCCACCAGCACCTGGCCCAGAGGCACCACCTGCCCGGCGGAGACATTCACCGCCTTGACCAGGCCATCCAGCGGAGCGCGGATTTCGTTTTCCATCTTCATCGCTTCCAGCACCAGCAGCGGCTGGCCCGCCCTGACCAGCTGCCCAGGCGACACCAGCACCAGCACGATCTGCCCCGGGATGGGAGCCTTGACCCGCCCATCCCCGGCGTGCACCTGCAGAGCTTTCAGCTCCAGGTCGCGCAGCTCCAGGGGGTAAATCCCCTGGCTGGATTTGACCCAGCGCAGCTCTGGATCGACGGTCACCTCATAAGGCCGCCCATCCACGATGATCAGGGTGTCCTTGCCATTGGGTGGGGAGGCCCAATCTGGTAGCACGACTTCGACTGGCGTACCATCAACCAGAACCGTAAAGCCGGGGCCGGGCTGGCTCCCCAGCTCCAGCTCAATCTCAAAGGTTTGGCCTTCAATCGTTACTGCCAGTCTGCTCATTAACCTCACCTATTCTGGCAAACGCCGGCTGTCGCGATGCCAGCCGCTGCGCAGCCTGGCTGGCTGCACAGGCTGGAAGAACTGGCTGCGGCGCATGAACACCATCGCCGCCGCTACTGCCAGATCGCGGGGCAAGGTGGAGGGCTGGGCGCGCCCCTCCCCCGTGCTCTGGTGAACGCCGGCCAGGTGAAGCTCCCCCGGGCTGTGCACCAAGTCGGTGGTGTAGCTGCCCTGCACAAAGCTGGGCTGCTCCAGGATGCGCTGCAGCAGGGGCAGATTGGTAGGCGCGCCAGTGAGCTGGATCTCCTGCAGGCAGCGCTGCAGGCGGGCCAGGCTGGTCGGGCGGTCTGGCCCCCAGGCGATCAGCTTGGCGATCAGGGGATCATACTCGCCTGGGATATCGCAGCCG